>JALONY010000396.1 GCA_025454715.1 Anaerolineae bacterium | reverse complement strand
TTGGCGCAACAGTCTTGCTGGCTTAGACGCCACCGTTAACAATGGGCTAGAGGCCGCCCGTAATATGCCCACCTACGGCGGCTTATTCATGGCCTATGCTTATGGGGTTGGGGCACTGTTATGCTTGCTCATCATTGCGCTGTTCATTCATGTGCGGCGCCAGCCCACACGCCCGCAAGATCATCGTTCGGTGGTGTTTGGATGGCTCGCCTACGGGGTAGTGGGGATTGGCGGGGTCGTGGCCTCGTTGTTGCCGTATATCGCGCAGTCTGGTCATTGCTGTGTCCCTCGTGACTTTGTTGGTATGGGCTAACCGGTTGGCCGTCGGGTTTGGCTTCGCAATCGTGATGGTGTTCTTGGGGGTGCAGCACCACGTGCGCGTGACCTACGAATATGTGCGTTCCTATGACTTTCAGCATACGCTGTGGGCACAGGTGGCGCACCTCACGCTCTCGCCCAATCACGCCCTTTCGCTCAGGGTGGTTGAGGATGACCAATTGGCGCATTATGGCCTCGATGCCAAATGGTGGTCATCTGGGCAGTGTCGATGGCCAGATAATGTACGGGACACAACCAGTGCGGGCAGAGGATGTACGGTTTTATGTGCTGTACCCCGATGCGCGCTTGGTGCCACAGGCCACGCTCGATTTTATCGGCGCAGTCGATGCGCAAGGGCAATCGATACCGATTTATACCGGCTGAATGATGTTGGCACGTGGTATTTCGGCCAGCCCTACACCCCGACGACCTGTTGGTCTTTCGCCGTTATTCAATCGCCCGACACAGCGCCTAGCGCGGGTGATGCACTGATCGTCAATGAGTTTAACGGTGAAATCCTCGACCGGCGTCCCGTTGCTGAGGGCGAGGTACTGAGTTATCGGGCGCTTTTGCCGTGCGATTTCTTGATGCAGGTGCAATTCGTGACCGAGGACGGGCGTGCTTTCAGCTTGGACGGGGCTGGGCAAGACCGCACGAGTGGTTTGGCGGAAGAGGTGACCTTCCGTCCCGCGTTCGCGGAGGCATGGGAACTCTTTCCATAAACCCCCACTGTCCAATGGGGGGGTGTGGCAGTTACAATGAGCGACTATCGCTCGGCATGATGAGAGCATTTCAGCGGCGCTTATGGCCTCGAAAACGTCTTCGGACATCACGGTGATTCAACCGCCTCGGGGTTGGTCGTTCCCCAACCTGCGTGAGGTGTGGGACGCCCGTGCCATCCTGTTGAACTTCGTCCAGCGCAATTTCAACGTGACCTATCGTCAGACCATCGGGGGGCCGATTTATGCGGTCTACACCCCGTTCATGACCATGATTGGCTATACGTTGTTGTTGGGCGTGCTGTTCGGCGCGCAAGAGGGGCTGTCGGTTCCCTATCCGTTGTTCAGCTTTTGCGCGTTGCTGGTCTGGACGTTGTTTACCAACGTCACGCAGAACGCTACCACCAGCCTGACCCAAAATACCAACCTGATCCAGAAAATCTACATCCCCCGACTGGTCTTCCCGCTCATCGAGACCTGTATGCAATTGCTGACATTTGCAATTGCTTTTGTGGTGTTGTTGCTGATGATGGTCGTGTATGCGCAGCCGTTCTTATGGCAAATCGTGTGGGTCGTCTTTTACGTCGCGGTGGCTCTCGTCTTCAGCTTGGGCTTTGGGCTGTTGTTCGCAGGCTTCCAAGCCCGCTTCCGCGATATGTCTTACCTCGTGCAGACGATCAACCGTTTGCTGTTTTTCGTCACGCCGGTGGTCTATGACAGCACGTTGCTGCCCGCGCCGTTCAATACGCTTTACATCTACAACCCGATGGCCTTGGTCATCGAGGGGATGCGCTGGGCGATGCTGAACGTCGGTGAACAGCCTGCGCTTATCCCCACGCTCAGCGCGGTCGGGGTCTCTGTAGCGTTGTTGTTGGTCGCGTTGCTGGTTTTTCAACGGTTGGAGCCGACCGTTGCCGACGTATTGTGATGATGGCCTGAGTGTCATGATGCAATGAGAAGCGCGATGAAGCCCGAAAATGCCATCGAAATCGATAATGTGAGCAAGGTCTACTATGTAGCCGAGTCTGTGACGGAGGCTCGTGGCCGCGCGCGGGTGTTGCGCAACTTGACCTCACCGCTGCGCCGCTTGCGGGCGACCTTGGCAGGGCAATCGGCCTTCGGTGCCGAAATTCCGGTCAAGGCGCTGGATGAGGTATCGTTCGAGGTTCCGCAGGGCAAAATCCTCGGCTTGATTGGCAAAAATGGCTCGGGGAAAAGCACCTTGCTGAAAATCCTCAGCCGGATTACTGCCCCGAGTAGTGGGCAGGTGCGCATCCGGGGCAAAGTCGGCTCGTTGCTAGAGGTCGGCACGGGGTTTCACCAAGAGCTGACCGGTCGCGAGAACATCTATATGAACGGTGCCGTGCTGGGCATGACTCGCGCCGACATCAACCGCCATTTCGACGACATCATCGGGTTTGCCGGGGTTGGCGCGTTCCTCGATACGCCGGTCAAGCGCTATTCGAGCGGGATGCGGGTGCGCTTGGCCTTCGCGGTCTCGGCTTTCTTCGAGCCAGAGGTTTTGCTGATTGACGAGGTGTTGTCGGTCGGCGATGCCGAGTTCCAAAAGCGTAGCCTCGGCAAAATCAGCGATGTCTCGCGGGACGGACGGACAGTGGTCATCGTCTCGCACAATCTGTCGGCCATTTTGTCGCACTGTGACCTCGTGGCATGGCTGAATAAGGGCAAATTGGCCTCGGTGGGCAATACCGCGCAGATTACCTCCGAATATTTACTGTCCAGCACCTTCGAGTCCGACACCCTTGCGGGCGAGAAGCGCTTCCGAGATTTCGTCCCGTCCGACAAATACCCATTCGAGCTGCTGGCGATGCGCACTTACGATGATCAACAGCACGTTCGCTCCAGCTTTTTGAACGGGATGCCGGTCGTGGTCGAGCTCGAGTTTAAGCTGGGCGCGCCGAAGTGGTGCACTACGACCCCCAGCGTGAGGTGTATCGGGTGCGTGGGGTTATCCCGCCCTATTTGCTCAATTCGGGATCGTATTACATCGACCCGATCGTGCAAATTCACCGCAAAGATGTGTTGATTAGTGATGTGCGCGGCCTCTCCATCGACGTGACGTTCGATGTGCCCAATACCGAGTATGTGATGCGCAAGAAAGAACGACGCCCGGGGGTGTTGGCGCCCATCTTGGAGTGGCAAGACGCGAGTGTCGCTGAAACTAAGCCCGAATGAGCGCGGCGGTGGTCGCCCGAGACCGCGTGCCTACGGCATCGCCCTGTTTTGATTGAGGAGAACCCATAGGCCATGATCATCACCGATGACTTCGTCTTCGTCCATTTGCCCAAGACCGGCGGCACGTTCGTCGAGTCGGTGTTGCGCAAGGTGCACCAAAAGCGCGGCGACATCATCGAGGAGCGCCACGAGGAAGAGCCTTCACCGTTCTTCAACCAGATGATGCGCTGGGGCTTGCGCCGTCCAACCTTTTTGAACCTTCACCAACAGGTGGTGCCGGGCGAGTGGAACCAGCATGGCTCGGTCGGTAGCATCCCCAAAGCACACCAGCACAAGCCGGTGATAGCCACGCTCCGCCACCCGCTTGACCGATATGTCTCGCAATACGAATTTCAATGGTGGAAGGGCAAGCCCAAATCGTTTTTGGGCGATGCCGACGTCATCATGAAAGACTTTCCGACCTATCCCGATATCTCGTTTGAGATGTTTATCGAGATTCTCAACCGGATGTATCGAGTCCCTGAGCGTTTCGAGGGGTTCGACCAAGAACGCCACCAACTAGGGCGGCAAACAACCCAGTTCATGGGCTTTTATATGCCTACCCTTCAAGGGACACAGATTGACGCGCCGTACTTGGCCGAAAAGCGCTTTCTGGGGCAGTTATACCCCAATGTCCACTTCTTGTTCATGCATAACCTGAACCAGAACCTATACGAGACGCTGTTGGGTTTGGGGTATGACGATGCTGAAATCGGGTTTATCCCCAAGCAACAAAAAATCTTCCCGAAAGAGGGCGGGCGGCGAGAAGACCAAGCGTGGCAACATTATTACACCCCCGAACTGAAGGCACACGTGATGCACCTCGAGCGCGTGCTGTTCGAGCTGTTCCCCGAGTTTGAGGAGGCCGCCCCCCAACCCGTCACCACCGCGCAGTTGTGCCAGCGGTTTGGGGTGCGCCCTGCATGAGGGTGGTGCACCTCAACACCGACGACCTGAGTGGCGGGGCATCGCTGGCGGCCTACCGGCTGATGACCGGTCAGCGCCGCGCCGGTGCCGACGCCCAAATGTTGGTGTGCGCCCCAACTCGCGCACCTACCCGCGCTATCAGGGCGAGACGTGGACGGTTGGGCGGGCGTCCGCGCCGGTCGGGCGGATGTTGGCGGACAACCCGCCGGATGTAGCACACCTGCATTGGTCGGGCGCTGGCTACTTGTCGGTCGAGGCGATCGCACGTTTGCCGCGCCCGTGGGTATGGACGTTGCATGACATGTGGGCGGTCACGGGTGGGTGCCATTATACGGCGGGCTGCACCCGTTTCACGGAAGGGTGTGGTATGTGCCCGCTACTGGGCAGTACCTCGCGCAATGACCTGAGTCGCGGGACGTGGCAGCATAAACAGCGCGCTTGGTCAACCCTCGCCGCCACGCTGATTACGCCCAGCCGCTGGCTGGCGGAGGTGGTGCGCAGTAGCCCGTTGTTGGGGCATTT
>JALONY010000031.1 GCA_025454715.1 Anaerolineae bacterium | reverse complement strand
TGGTGACCAAAGCCGACGGCACCAAGTTCGGCAAGAGCGAGGGCGGGCAAAATATCTGGCTCGACCCGCAACGCACCTCGCCGTTCCGGTTCTACCAATTTTGGGTCAATGCGCTGGATGCCGACGTATTGAATTATCTGCGCTATTTCACCTTCCTGACTCAGGCCGAGGTCAAGGAACTGGCGCACGCCAACCAAGCCGCGCCAGAGCAAAAAGCCGCCCAAAAGCGCCTCGCCGCCGAGGTCACGCGCTTGGTGCACGGCGAGACCGCGCTAGAGCGCGCCATGCGCGCCTCACAAGTCTTGTTCGGCGGCAGCTTGTCGGATGTGCCGCTGGAAGACCTGCTCGACATCTTCGGTGATGCGCCGTCCAGCCAATTCGACAAGGCGCGCTTCGACGGCGAGGGCGTGGCGCTGGCCGATGTGTTGGTCGAGAGCGGCCTGCTCAAGAGCAAGCGCGAGGCGCGTGACCTGATGACCAGCGGCGGCGTGTACGTCAACAACGCCCGCATCAGCGACGCCAACCGCCGCCTGACCCACGCCGACAGCTTCGCCGGTCAGGTCATCGTGCTCCGCAAGGGCGCCAAAGCCTATCACCTCGTCAAATTGGGCTGATGGCGATGCGCGTCGGCCTGTTCGTCGTGCTGGTGCTGTTGATAGGGGTGTGGCTGATGAAGCCCGCCCCATCCGATAGCGATGGGTGGTGGGGTTGGGCGACCCGTGACGTGGCCGACGTGCCCGCCGATGATGTGCGCGCCGCCGCCCGCTACGCCCGCCAAAACCTCGAGGAATCGATCGAACGCGGTGGCTTGCCCGCCGCGCTGGGCGAGCTGTGGACGTGGCTCTCGGGCGACTCGGTCGAGGGCGGGCGCTGGGGATTGTTGCTGGCGGGGATGCTGAGCGTGGCCGTGATGGTGCGCCTGATGCGGCGTCTGCCGCCACGCCTGACGGTCGGGGTATTGGGCGCGGGGTGTGCCGTGGCGCTGGTCGGTGCGCTCCTCACCCCGCCCGACCCGTGGCCGTCGGTCATCGCGCAACTTCGCGCCGAGCGCCACCCGACCGAGCCGATGTTGACCTTTTTCGATGAGGCCAGCGCCGGTGGTGCCGTCCAACGCCGGTATGACCTGCGCGCAGGCACGGCCATCGACCTCGGCTGGCGCGCCTTTGACCCCGAGCGCTTGCAGGTGGTGCTCAGCCGCCTCGACCCCGCCGCGCCGGTCTGGTTGATTGGCGACGACACGCCCAACCAGCGCGCCGCCCTCGCCCAATTGGCGCACCGCCCGCCCGACCTGACCCTGACCGCCGACGGCTATCTCATCACCCGCCACCCGCCCCTACAGGAGTAACCGCCATGCGCCTCGTCCAATTCATCCCGCCCGATGAGTCCGGGGCACGCCTCGGCCTGTTGGTTAAGCAGACCGTGGTCGAGGTCGGCGAAAGCGAGAAGGGCAGCTTGCACGGCTGGCTGGAGCGCGGGATGCCGTTCCTCGACGACCTGCGCGCCCTCGACGTGCGCCTGAAGGGCGGGAGCGACGATACCACCCTCAACGGGCACGCCCGCCGGACGTTCGACCTCGCGGGGGTGCGGTTGGCCGCGCCCATCCAACGCCCAGCCACCCTGCGCGATTTTTACGCCTTCGAGCAACACGTCAAAACCGCGATGAACAACCGCGGGCGCGAGGTGCCCAAGGAGTGGTACGAGATACCGGTCTTTTACTTCTCCAACCCGACCGTGATGCTGGGGCACGATGAGCCGGTGACCGCCCCCAAGCGCTCCAACGCCCTCGATTATGAGCTGGAGGTGGCGTGCATCATCGGGCGGGCGGGGCGTGACCTCGCGGCTGGCGAGGCCGAGGCGCACATCCTCGGCTATACCTTGTTTAATGATTGGTCGGCACGTGATTTGCAGCGCCAAGAGGTGGCGGTTGGGCTGGGGCCGGCCAAAGGCAAGGATTTTGCCAGCAGCCTCGGCCCGTGGGTGGTCACGCCCGATGAGCTGGAACCCTACAAGACCGACCGCGTCGGCGTCTACGACATCCCGCTGACGGTGCGCGTCAATGGCGAGGTGCGCGGGGCGGGCAACTGGCGCGATTTGCACTACGGCTTCGGCGAGATGCTGGCGCGTGCCAGCGCCGACGTGACCCTGTTGGCCGGTGACGTGATTGGGAGTGGCACGGTCGGGACGGGGTGCCTGCTGGAGACCACCCGCGCCCAAGGCCCGTGGCTCCAGCGCGGCGATGTGGTCGAGCTGGACGGCGGGGTCTTGGGCGTGCTGCGGACGGTCGTGGGCTAGGCAGGGTGTGCCCTGCCCTCAGTGCGGGGTCTGGGCGCGGTTCGGGTCGTCCAGCAAGCCCGACGGCTTGAGGAACCCTTGCCCATAGGCCACGTGCGCCTGCCCAATCACCAAGAACGCCTGCGGATCGACCGAGGCCACCAGTTGGCGCAATTGGTCAATCTGGAAGCGCGCCACCGTCACCAGCAGGATGGTGCGCTCTTGGCCGGTGTACATCCCGACCGCCTGCCAGCTCGTCACGCCGCGCTGCATCACCGTCATGATGGCCTCGGACACCTCTTTGGGGTGGTTGGTGACGATGATGCCGTTACGCACCACGCTGGGCCCTTCGAGGATGTAATCGGAGGCGGCACCCTCGGCGGCCAGCGCCACGATGGCGTACAGCGCCCCCTCCCAACCGAACACCAACCCCGCAAACGCGACCACGATCAGGTTGGCGTACAGATAGGTGGTGCTCAGCGGCGCGCCGTAGTGGTCTTGCAAGATGCGCGCCAGCGTGGACGTGCCGCCCGACGTGCCCCCGACCTTGTAAATCAGGCCAGCGCCCAGCCCGCCGATGACCCCGCCGAAGATGGCGTTGAGCAACGGGTCATTGCTGATGCCTTGTTGGGGGAAGAGCGGCGTGATGACATCGGCCAAGACCGAGAACAGCACCACGCAATAGACCGTGCTGGCGACCGTGCCCCAGCCGAAGCGCCGCCACGCCCAGAGCTGGATGGGGATGTTGCCCAGCAGGGTGACGAGGCCGATGGGGGTGCCAATCAGGTCGTTGAGGATGACCGCCGCGCCCGACACGCCCGCCGGTGCGATGTCGAACGGGGCGAGGAACACCCCGACCGACACGATCCAAATCAGCGTGCCTGCGGTGAGGAAAGAAAAGCGGATGAAGAATTGCTGGACGGTGCGCCCGTTGACGGGCTTGAGGTTGGGCAGCATGATGCGGTCGGCCTCCGGTGCGTTAACTGCGCCCGTGGGGGGCGTTGAGGTCATAGACCACGCGCAGGCCGTCGAGCGTCAGCTCCGGCTCGATTTGGTCGATGGCGTGGGTGTGCTTGTACAAAAGCGGGGCGAGGCCGCCGGTCGCAATCACGCGGACGTTGGGGTGGGCGGGGTCGTCGATGGCCAATTGCGCCTTGATGCGCGCCGTCAAGCCCTCAATCATGGCGACGTAGCCATAGAAGATGCCCGATTGCATGGCATGGATGGTGTTGGAACCAATCGGCGAGGGCGGCGGGGTCAAATCGACCTTGTGCAGCTTGGCCGCACGGCTGACCAGCGCGTCGTGCGCCACGTTGATGCCCGCGCAAATCGCGCCGCCGCGGTACTCGCCCTTGGCCGACACCACATCGAAGGTGGTGGCGGTGCCGAAGTCGATGACGATGGCGGGGCCGCCACCGTGCAAGGCCACCACCGCCGCCGCGTTGACCACGCGGTCGGCACCGGCCTGCTCCGGCTGGTCGAGCGCCAAGGTCACCCCCAGCTTGATGGTGTGGTTGACCACCAACGGCTCTAGCCGAAAGTAGCGCTGCACCAGCTCGGTAAACGCCAGCGTGAGCGGCGGCACCACACTGCCGATGACCACCCCATGCACCGCCGCAAACCCGACATCGGCGCTGGTCAAGAAATTGCGCACCAGCACCCCATATTCATCCGGCATTTTGTCGTGGACGGTGCGGGCGCGCCAGCTCAGCGCCCAGCGTTCCCCGTTCCACAAGCCGAGGTGAATGTTGGTATTCCCCACATCGACGGCCAATAGCATCGTCGCCCCCTTTTCCCGTGTGCGATGACCCGCGTTCGTTTCGGCGCACAGTATACACCCGCCGCGCCAAAAATGCGGGCGTCAGGGCGGCGGGGTGTTGCTGGCGACCACCGTCAGGATGATGGGGGTGGCGGTCGGGGTGATGGTCGGGGTGTTGGACGGCGTGAGGGTCGGGGTGGCGGTCGGGGTCGGGCTGGGCGTGATGGTGGGCGTGGGCGTCTCGGTAAAGGTCGGGGTGATGCTGGGGGTGGCGGTCGGCGTCACGGGCGTCGGGGTGCGGGTGATGGTCGGGGTGGGCGTCAGGGTCGGGGGCGGCACCGGCGTATTGGGCAAGGGGGTGTTGCTGCTGACCGGCGTCGGGGTCAGGGTGTTGGTGGGGGGCAAGACCACCGGCGTATTGGACGGCGGAGCGGGCAGGGTGTTGGTATTGGTCGGGCGCGGGGTGTTGGTCGGGTTGGGCGTGTCGGTCGGCTCCCCGCGGGTCGGGGTCGAGGTCGGGGATGGGCTGGCGGGTGGGCGCGGGGTCGGGGTGTTGGTCTCGGTCGTGTCGAGGGTCGGGCTGGGGGTGCGGGTGGGCGTGCGGGTCTGGCGCAGGGTCGGGGTCGGGGTGGCGGTCTGGGTCGGGGTCGGGCTGACCAGCGGGTTGACCGTCGGCGTGGGCAACGGGCAACCGGTGGCATCGACGAAGCCGCCCTCGGCGGGGCACTGGTCGATGTCGTCGGTCACGCCGTCATCGTCGGCGTCGGGGCAACCTTGCGCGGCCACCGACCCGGGTTGTTCTGGGCACACGTCGGCGGGGTACGGCACGGTGTCGCCGTCGAGGTCGAGGTACGCCCCCAGACATTGCACCTGCTCGTCACTGCCCGTCAGGATGACGGCGGTATCGTAATAGGTCTTGACCTCATCGAACAATGGCGCGCTCTGGCTGACCAATTCGCCGCTCACGAGGTCGAACACGGCGCGTTGCCCAATCGGGATGACCTCGACCTCCGGCTCCCCGACCGTCTGCATCCAACAATCGCCGCGCTGGCCGGTGTAGCAGGTCAGGGCGACCGTGTCGCGGGCGTTCGGGTCGGTCGGGTCGCCCGGCAGTTGCTTGGTCGAGAGGCACGCCGTCTCGGCCACGTACAGCAGGCTGGCGTTTTGCAGAAAATTGACCGACGCGCCGCGGTTCTGGAAGGTGCCCATGTTGTAAAACACATCGCCCGCGGGGAACAACTGGAGCAAGATGCCCTCTTGGTCGGGCACGTTGTTGACCGCGAACAGCTCAATCAGGGTTTGTTGCGATTGCAAGAACACGTTGGCGGGCTGGGCGGGGCGCGGCAAGTCGTCGTTGAGGGTCGGGCCGTCCAGCACCAAAAAGTTGATGTCGGGCGAGAAAATCACGCGGTTGGTGAAGACCGGATTACTGCTGCCGTCACGTTGGAACTGCACACCGGCTTGGTTGGGCGCGGCGCGGGTGGGCGGGATGGTCGGGGTGATGGTCGGCGAGGGGGTCGGGCTGGGGGTGGCGGTATAAGCCAGCACGATGGCGGTCTCGGCGATGGCGGTCTGGGTGGCGCGGATGACCACCTCGCGGGATTGGGTGGCCAGCAATTGCACGATGACGAACCCGACCAGCAACAGCACCCCCAACAACCCCAGCCCGATTCCGGCGCGCTGGCCACGGGTGAGCGTGCTGGCGCGCACGGCGCGGCGCTGCGGCGAATCGACCATCATCAGCGACAGGCTGAGGTTGTCTTGCGGGGCGCGGGCGACCGCGTAGCGCATCAGGGCTTGGGCGGCGCGCTCGGCGTCATCGTCCAGCGCGTGGCGCAACAGGTCGTCATCGCGCAGGTAGGGTTGGCCGTCGCTGGCGGTCTCGCGCAGGCCGTCGCTCAGGGCAATCAGCGTGTCGCCGGGCTTGAGCGCCATGCCTTTTTGGCCGATGGAGGCCGCCCGCCGCGACGAGACGAACTCGCGCCCGCGCTCGGCATAAAACCCGATATCGACCTGCACCTCGGCACCGACGCCCAGCGCCCGCGTGATGTAGGTGGCGTTTTGCAGGCGCGCCGCCTCTTCCGGCGACATCTGACCGGCGTAGACGTATTCGTTGGCCAAGGTGTGATCGATGTTGAGGCGCACCAAACGCCCGTCGCGCATCAGCAAAATCGGGCTGTTGCCCACGCTGGCGAGGTACAAGCGCCCGTTGGGCGGGTTGTCGTTCAGGTCGGCGCACAGCAAGGCCACGGTGGTGGTGCCGCGCCCGCGCAGCTCGCTGAACACGACCTGATTGGCCTTCTCGACCGCCTTGACCAGCAATTTGGGGATTTGGGTCGCTGGGCTGACCTGTAAATAATCGAGGATGGTGCGGGCGGCGGTGCGCGCCGCGATTTCGCCCGACTCGCCACCCGCCCCGTCGCACACCAGCGCGACATGCAGGCGCAAGCCGCCCGCCGTCTCGACGACCGCATCGACGGCATAGTCTTCGAGGCGCTCGCGCCCCATGATTTCGCGCAGGGAGTGGGTGGTGATTGCGGATTGGTCAGCCATCGTTGGGGTTCTCTCCTGCCGCCGTCATCATCAGACTGGGCTGTAGTCGTCGCCGACCGGCTCGCCGTCGATGCTGCTGACGGTGGACGAGTTGGCGCGGGTAGGCGGGTTGGTGCGGGTGTTGTTGTCTTCGGTCACGCGGTTGCTGCGGATGGCGTCGCCTTGATAATCGACCTTGACCACCGTGTTGGGATCCCACAGCTCGAACACGATGTTTTGCGTCACGGCCACCTCGCTGCCGACCGGCACGATGGTATCGCGGTCGGGGTGCAGGCGCTCGCCGTTGACGTAAGTCCCGTTTTTCGAGTTCAGGTCGCGGATGGTGAAGCGCCCGCGCTTGTGGGTAATCAGGCAGTGGCGGGGCGAGACGAACGGCTTATCGATGGTGTATTGCACGTCGCTGTCCTGCTTGCGCCCGACCACGAACTCCTCGGCCATAATCAAGATTTCACCGGCGGGCAGGCCGCGCTTGACCAGCAAGCGCCCGTACAACTGCGACCGGTTTTGGATGGTGGCGGGGTCGTTGTTGGGCGCGTCGGGCAGTGGGGTCGGGATGTCCATCAACGACATCCCCGCGATGGCCGCGTCGCCCTCGGTGGTGGCGCGGGCAGGGGCGCGGCGGGCGCGCCACAACGCCAAGGCCAACCCCAGCGTCAGCACGCCAAACACGGCGGCCATGCCACCCAACAGCCAGACCAACGGGTCGGGCGCGCCGCTGGGCGCGGGCGGGGCGGACGGTGCGGGGGTCGGGGGCGGCAGGGGTTGAGCGGTGCCTTGCTCTCCCCCACCCCCAGCGACGAGGGCGACCGCGCTGGGCGTCACGTCGGGGGTTGGGCTGGCCTCCGGCGTCGGGGTGATGCTGGGGGTGGCGGTCGGGGTCGGGGTCAGGGTGGCCGTCGGGGTGGCGGTGGCGGGCAACGCGGCCACGGTCACGGCGGCCTGTTGCTCGGCGCTGCCGCTCAAACCGAGTTCATCGGTCACGGTGGCGCGCAAGGTCACGGTATACAAGCGCCCGGGCTCCAGAAAATCGACCAGTGACCACGGCACGCGGTAGCTACCGCTCGGGTCGGTCTGAGGCTCCACCACCACCGATGACCCCAAGACGAGGCCGGTCACGGCGTCCAACACGTCCAATTGGATCGACTCGACCCCCCGCGGCACGTTGTCCTCGAACGCCACGCGCACCGCCACCGGTTGCTCGTCGAGGTCGTACAGCAGGCCGCTGGGGCCGACGGTCGGGCGACGAATCGGGGCGATGGTCTGTTGCGAGAAGCTGACGGTGGGCGGCGCGAAGGCGCGGGCGTATTGGAAGCGGGTGCTGACCGACTGGGTAAGGGTCAGGCGCGCCGTCAGAAGGATGTCGGGCTGGGTCTCGAGGCTGCTGCCCACCGCCCGATAGCTGACGGTGAACACGTCACGGGTGGCGGCCAGCGCGTCGTACAGCACCTTGAGGCTGGCGCTGGCCTGCGGCGGGAGGCCTTGCGAAAACAGGCCGTTCTTGTTGTCGATGAACAGGCCGCCGGTGTTCTCGGCCATCTGGCGCATCCGCGTGGTGAACGAGTCGCGGAAGGTGTGCGGCTGCACGACGTGCAACGGCACGCCCGCACCGGCAAACGCCGCCGACTCGGTCAGGTCTTCGTTGACGTTGAGATACGAGGCGAACAACACCCCGAACCGCACCGTTTCGCCCTCCGGTTGCTCGGCCAGCCACGCCAGCGCGGGGCGCACCGCCTCGCTCAGGATGGGGTAATTGCGCGAAATCTGCATCGCGCCGATGGCCGCCAACAAGGCGCTGGGGTCGTCGGTCTCGGTCTCGGTCAGGCCGCGCCCGTCCAACGTAATCAACAGCACGCGGTCACCGTCCTGCACGTACTGGTCGGTGTAGGCGCGCAAGCTGGCCTGAATCAAATCGAGGTCGCTGCCGAAGCCGGCCACCGCCAGCAAAGCGACCGCGTGCGGGGTGCGCGCCTCACGCGTCACGCTCAGCTCGGCGGCGGGCTCGCTGACGCTGAAATTGACCGCCGAGAGCGGGATGAGCGCCTGCGGGTTGACGCCCTCGATGCGCACCCCGACCGAGACGCGGTTGCCGGTCACGGTCGGCGGGTCTACCACGCGCATCTGCCCGACGGTGCGGCCTTGCGCCGCGCCCCCGCCCGCCAGCGCGCCCAACAGCACCATCAGCACCAGCGCGCCCAGCGTGCGGCGGCCAACGGTCATCACGGCACGGTGCAGCATCATTCACCCCCTTCTGGGGCGGGGGCGCTCAGCCGCGTCACCAGTGCTTGGTAGGCGGGGCGCTCGACCACGATTTGCTCATCGGGCGTATACAGCAGGCTGAAGGCGGCCATTTCGCTGTCCTCGGCCACGGTTTGGGCGTTGGCGAAGTTCAGGTTCCACAAGAACATCGGCCCCATGAAGTCGAAGCCCTGCGCGATGGCGAAGGCGTCGGCCACGTAGTCGGCCTTTTGCTCGGTCGTCAGCGAGACCATCCACGCCTCGCTGGCTTGGCCGGGCAGGTCGTCATAGGTCGGCCAGCCGAACTCGGTCGCCCACAGGCGCACGTCGTGGCCGCTCTCGCCCATGATGATGCGGTAAGACTCGAGGGTGTCGAGGAAGAAGAACTGGCGGCGGTCGTCCCAGCCCGCTTGCCCGTCGGGGGCGCAACAGCGCGCTTCTGGGGCGTTGCCCCTCGGTGCCGTTGATGGTCGGGGCGAGGCCAGCCGTCACAATCCGCATTTGGGGCGCGGCGGCGCGGATGGCGCGATAGGCGGGCGCGAACAGGCGCATATAACCCTCGCCGCTGAACGGCAGGGCATCGGTGTTCCACTCGCGGCGCAGGTTCGGCTCGTTCCACACCTCCACGGCGTCGATGGCACCGCCCAGCTGTCAAGAACTCGGCGAGGTCTTGCGGGTCGTCGGGCGGGGCGGCCTCGCCGCTGGTGCTGCGCGCCCATGAGGGCGCTTTGGCCACGCTAATCAGCACGCGGTAGCCGCGGGCGTCGGCGTCGCGCACCGCGTTGGCGAACACCGCGAAATTTTCGCCCAGCACCCCGCGTTGCGGCTCCAACATCCCCCAGTCGGCTTGCAATTTGACCCAGCCGACGCCCAGCGGTGCGGCCAAGTCCATCGCCCGTTGCCATTGCCCGTCCGAGACGTACCATTGCACCTGCACGCCCATCCGGTTGGGGCTGAGCGCGGCCACCGGCTCGGGCGCGATGGACAATTCCTCGTCCGAGGCGGGCGCGTCGCCGTCGCCTTCCTCACCCGGGGGCGCGATGTAATATTCCTCTTCCTCGCCCTCGGCAGTCCAGCCGACCACGCCCTGATAATTGACCTGCCACCAGCGCAACAGGTCATCGGTGCCGCACTCGGGGCCGCCGACGATGACGAACACCGCGCCCGGCGGCATCTGGGTGAGCACCTCGGCCTCGACGTTCGGCTCGGAGCGCACGCGGTTGGCCACGCCGCCCGGCTCGACCACCGCCTGCATCCCGACCGCCACCCGCGCCGGTGACGGCGACCCCGGGCAGATGTCGCCTTGCGTGCCCGGGATGGTCGGGAAGGGGGTCACGGTCGGCAGGTTGGCGATGAGCGGTTGCGGGTCTTCTTTGTCGTTGAGCGCGTCTTGGTCGGTGTCGCGCAGCAACGGGTTGGTGCCAATCAGCTTCTCTTCGCCGTCGGTCAGCTCATCGCCGTCGGTGTCGGGGTTGTTCGGGTTGGTGCCGCCGGTGATTTCGTCGCCGTCGTTCACCCCGTCGCCGTCGGTGTCGATGTTGAGCGGGTTGGTGGCGTAGCGCTGCACCTCCTCGCCGTCGGTCAGGCCGTCCCCGTCGGTATCGGGGTTGGCGGGGTCGGTCTTCAGCTCGGCCTCGCGCAGGTTGGCCAGCCCGTCCCCGTCGGAGTCGGCACCGGCCACCGCCGTGGCGGTCTGGTCGGCCAGCACGATTTGCGCCTGCGCGGTGATGGTCTGTTGCTGCACCTGAAACGCCACCACCTGCGTATAGGCCAATGCCCCGACCACGCCGCACAGCACCAGCCCCAGCAAGGCCAACGCCAGCAAGAAGGCGGGGATGCGCGCCCGCACCACCAGCTCGCCCTGTTGTGATTGGATGCCGCCCGACTCGGCGGTCGGGGTCGGGACGACCTCGATGCCGAACGGGAAGGTTTGCGCCCCGCCCAGCCAGTGGCGGCGGCGCGGCAACACTTTGATGCCCAACACCTCGCGCTGGCCGGGCGCCAACGTGAACTGCTTGCCGACGTAATCGAAGCGCAGGGCTTCCTCGCGGTCTTTGGGCTGGATGGTGTATTTGGCGAAGGTGTTGCCGGTGTTGTGGATGGTCAGCTCGGAGCGCCCGCGCCCCTTCAGGCGCACCGGCTCGAGGTCGATGGTGTAGCTGTAGAAGTCTTTGATGTCCAGCGTGAGCTGGGTGGCGGGCGATTGCATGTCTTGGGCGCGGCAGCTCACCCGCAACGAGAAGGCGTGCCCGCCCGCCGCGCTGGTGCTGTTCATCGGCGGGTGGAAGGTGACCGACACGGTATCGCGGGTGTTGGGCAACAGGTAGACGGCATCGACCGGCGGGGTGTACCACGCGCTTTCGAGGCCGATGATTTCGACCTTGAAGTGATCGACCACCTCACTGCGGTTGACGATTTCGACCGCCAGCGTGGTCGTCTGCCCGGGGATGACCGTCAGGCGGGTGGTGTTGCACGATACGCCAATCCGTTCGGGCATCAGCGGGGGCAAGACCACCGGCGCGGGGGCGGGCGCGGTCGGGACGTTGGTGCGCTGGGCGGGCACCGGCGTATCGATTTTGTTCAGCGGTTGCTCGACGCGCACCCAATAACTGCCGACGCGCAAGGTCTCGGCCTTGTCCCACGTCTCGGCCACGCCCGCAATCAGCTTGTATTTGCCGATGTAGGTGCCGTTTTTGCTGCCGAGGTCGATGACGCGCACGATGTCGCCCAAGCCGCGCTCGATACGCACGTGGCGGCGGCTGACCTTGTCGCCGCGCAGCACCACGTCTTGGTCGTCGGCGCGCCCCAGCGTCAATACCGGCTTGTCGAACGGGATGACCCGCGTGGGCGAGTCGTCGCTGTAAAACACCAATTGCTCGACCGGTTGCGCCCCGACCGGCAAGACCGACGGCACGCGGGTCGGGTGGGGCATCGAGTCGGGCAGGGGCTTGGCCATGTACGAGGTCAGCATGTCCTCGAGCGCCACGCCCGCCGCCGCCCCTGCGGTGTCGCGCTGGTCGCCTTGCGCGCTGCCGACGTTCAGGCGTTGCAGCGCCCGCCCGACCTCGATGGCGGTCTGATAGCGGTTGTTCGGCTCTTTGGCCAGCATCTTGCGCAGGATGATTTGCAGGTCTTCCGGCACGTCGGAGCGGATTTCGTCGATGGACGGGACGGGCTCGTGAACGTGCATCCGAATGGCCTCGGACAGCGAGCGCGGCCTGAACGGGGGCTGTCCGGCCAGCATCTCGTAGAGCAAGATGCCCATCTCGTAGATGTCGCTGCGGATATCGACGCGCTCGCCCTGACATTGCTCCGGCGACAGGTACGGGTATTCCAAGCTCGGCTTGTCGGTGACGAAAATCGCCCCGCTGTCGGCGGCGCGGGCGATGCTGAAATCGGTCATCACCGGCTGGTATTTGACGATCGGGCCAATCACCGTGCTGGTGCGCATCACCACGTTTTCGGGCTTGAGGCTGCGGTGAATCATGCCTTGTTGGTGGGCGTAGTGCAGCCCGTCGGCAATCTGCACCACGATGGACAGCGCCTCGTCGAGGGCGGGCAAGCGCCCTTGCTGGCCGAGGTCGCGCAGGTATTTGCGGATGCTGACCCCCGCGATGAACTCCATCACCATGAACAGCTCGTTGTTCACGTTGTCATACGACAAGACGCGCACGATGTTGGGGTGTTCTAGGCGGCTGAGCATCCGCGCCTCTTGCAAGAAGCGTTGCTTGCGCGGCTCCTCCGAGGCGAGGTTGGGGTGCATGATTTTGAGCGCGACCACGCGGTCGAGCGGGAGTTCGGTGGCCTTATAGACGCCGGTCAGGCTGTTTTGCCCGACGAAGCGGTCGATGCGGAAGTTTTTGATGCGCGAGCCGACCAAGTTGCGCGGGTCACGCGCTGCCGCGAGGTCGCCGGCCTCGAACACCTCGCTCCCGCGCTGGAAGGTCACCCAATAATTGCCGATGCGCGCCACCTCGTCCCGCGCCCATTGGACTTGGGTGTGGGGGACGAGTTCGGTATCGCCCACCCACGTCTTGTTTTCGGAGTCGAGGTCGGTCAGGTACATCTGGCCGTCGGCCTTGAGCTCCAGCAAGGCGTGCTGACGCGAGACGCGCCGCCCCTCGAGGCGGATGTCTTGTTGCGCGTCACGCCCGATGGTCATGATTTCTTGCGACAACTTGACCACCAGCGGCGGGTGGTCTTCGCTGTAGAACAGCAGGCGGTCGGCGGCCTGCATGTCCAAGGTCATCGGCGGCGGCGAGTAGTGCGGCACCTGCTCGTCCAGCGCCTTAATCATCTGGACGGTGTCTTCGGGGTCGATGTCCGGCTCATCGCCGAGGTCGAGGGTCGGGATCATCGAGGCGAAATTGACCGGCACGACCGCCCGCGGCTCGACCTTGAGCCAATATTGGCCGAGGGCGATGTCGTCGGTCTGGCCGATGGCCGTGCGGGTCTGGGGCGGGATTCGCACCCCGTTGACGCGCACGCCGTGGCGCGAGTTGAGGTCATAAATCGCCATGGTGCCGTCGGGGTTGCGCTGCACGCGGGCGTGCAAGCGCGACAGGGTCGGGTCGTCGAGGCGGATGTCGGCGTCCTCGCCGCGCCCAATCCGCATCCCGTCGGCGCTCATCCGCACGGTCACGGTCGGGCGGGTCTCGCTGATGAAGGTCAGGCGCTCGGTGTTGAGCTGCTCTGGGCTGACCTGCGGCGGGGTGTAGTGCGGCGGCTGGTCGGGCAGGCGCGGCGGCAACGGCGCGGTCGGGTTGTCGTCGGGCGGCAAGGTGGGCACCGCGAACATCTGGGTACGCCCTGTGCTGGGCTGGGGTGCGGGCGGTGCAGCGGGCGCGGGCGGCGGCTCGGTATCGGGCACGACCGGCGGCGGCGCGGGTGCGACCGGTGGCTTGGGCGGGGCGGGCACGACCGGCGGGGCTGGCCGCTCGGTATCGAAGACCTCGGGCAGGGGGGCGCTGACCGGCGGTGCGGGTGCGACCGGCGGCGCGGGCATCGACGGGGGCGGCGGCGCGTCGGTCGTCATCGTGTCGGTCAGGATTGGCTCGTGACGGGCTGGGCTGAGCGGGTCGAAGGCGTCCGCATCGACCTCGATGGGCGACGAGACCGCGGCGGGCAGGGCACCCACGTCGTCCAAGACGGTCTTTTGCTCCAGTTGCGCCCAATAATCGCCGAGGCGCACGGTCATGCCCGCCCGCAACAGCATCGGCTCGTTGGGCGTCAGGCGCACGTCGTCGAGGTAGGTGCCGTTGGTCGATTTGAGGTCGGTGATGGTGAATTTGCCGTTAGGCTTCAGCTCGATGGCGGCGTGCAAGCGCGAGACCAGCTCGCCTTGCAAGGTTATGTTGGCCTCTGGGCCGCGCCCCAAGCGCAAAATCGGGCGCGAGTCGCTGAAGGTGGCAATCACCGGCGGGTGGCTCGGGCTGGTCAATACCAAGCGGTCTCGCGCACGGATGTCGGCGTCGGTGAGCGGCACCGGCAGGTCGGGCGGGATTTTCTTGGGCAGCGGTTGCCCCATCAGCGCGGTGGTGATGTCGGTCGAGAAGCCGGTATCGGTCTTGCTGGCGGCGGGCGGGCGGGCTGCCACCACCGGCACGCTCAGGGTTTGGGTGGCGGGCGAGACCGGCCTGAGCAAGGCTTGCAGGTCGGCCACCATGTCTTGGGCGCTGGCGTAGCGCTGATTGGGGTCTTTTTGCAGGGCGCGCAAAATCACCCGCTCGAGGTCGGGCGGGAAGTTCGGGCGCACCGCCGACGGGGCTGGCACGGCCTCTTTGCCGTGCATCCGCGCCGCCTCGGCAATCGATTTGGGGTTGAACGGCAAGCGCCCGACCGACAGCTCGTACAGCATCACCCCCAGCGAGTACAGGTCGCTGCGCTGGTCGATGTCCTCGGCCAAGCACTGCTCGGGCGACATGTAGGGGTAAGTCCCAATCGGCTGTTGGTCGGTGACCGCCGAGTCGGTGCTGGCGGTCAGCTTGGCCAGCCCGAAATCGGTCAAAATCGGGCGGTAATTCAGGCGCGCCCCGCCGTTATCGGGCTTGAGCAGCACGTTGTCGGGCTTGATGTCGCGGTGGATCATGCTCTGGCGGTGCGCGTAGCTCAGCGCGTCGGCCATTTGCGAGGCCAGCTCGATGGCCTCGGGGTAATCGATGATGCGGCCTTCTTCGTACAGCTTCTTGATGTGCTGGCGCAGGTTGCCGCCCGTCACCAGCTCCATCACGATGAACAAGTCGTTGTTCAGGTTGTTGAAGGTCAGCACGCGGATGATGTTGGGGTGGTCGAGCTTGGCCGCCGCCCGCGCCTCTTGCAAGAAGCGGCGCTGAAAGCTGGGCTGTACCGCGAGGTGCGGGTGCATCAGCTTGATGGCGACCTGCCGCTGCAAGCGCAGGTCGGTGGCGCGGTAGACCGCCGCCATCCCCCCTTGCCCCAGCATGAAGTCGATGCGGTAATGCTCGATGGTCTTGCCAATCATCCCGTCGGGCATCGTCGGCCTTTCGTCATCCTCGTCCCCCAAAATGGGCTGACGCGCCGCCAGCCCACACGTGTTTGCCGTTGCGGTCGGTCAACCCGCCGCAGAGCATACCCTATTTGGTACTATTTTACCGTAAGTGCAGGGCTTGCCCCCGCCGCTTATTCCTCGCGCTTTTGCTGCACCGCACCCTGTTGGATGGTGTGGGTCAGCTCGTGCGCCAGCAAGTGCTGGCCATCGCTGGACTCGGGCTGGAACGCGCCCGACTTGAAGAAGATGTCCGACCCCTGCGTGAAGGCCTTCGCCCCGACACTGCGGTTGAGCGTGTCGGATTGGGCGTCGGTGTG
>JALONY010000395.1 GCA_025454715.1 Anaerolineae bacterium | reverse complement strand
GGTAGACCTGAGCGCCGATTTCCGCCTGCGTGACCTCGACCTGTATGCGCGGGTGTATGGCGGGGCGCACCCCGCGCCCGCGTGGGTCGAGCGCTTCGCGTATGGCCTGCCGGAGCTGAACCGCGAGGCTTTGCGCGGCGCGTGCTACGCCAGCGGGGTCGGGTGCAACGCCACCACCGTCAACCTCGCGCTGTGGCCGTTGGTGCGAGCGGGATTGCTGGGGCGCGCCAACGCCGAGCTGAAGGTCGGCTCATCGGAGGGCGGCGCGGACGTAAACGCCGGTTCGCACCACCCCATCCGCAGTGGGGCGGTGCGCGCCTACAAGCCGACCGGCCACCGCCATCACGCCGAAGTCCGCCAGATGCTGGGCGACCTGCCCATCCGTTTTGCCGTGACCGCCATCGAGATGGTGCGCGGGGTGCACCTGACCGCCCACATCGACCTGACCCGTCCGGTCAGCGACAAGGACATTTGGGCGGCCTATCGCGGCGCATACCGCGATGAGCCGTTCGTCCGCTTGGTCAACAGCAAGACCGGCCTACACCGCCTGCCGGAGCCGCGCCTCGTGGCCGGCACCAACTTTTGCGACATCGGCTGGGAATTGGACGCCGACGACCCGACCCATGTGGTGGTGGTGGCCGCCCTCGACAACCTCGGCAAGGGCGCGGCGGGCAGCGCGGTGCAGTGCCTCAACCTGATGCTCGGTTTCGACGAATCGCTCGGGCTGCGCGCCCCTGCGGTGTACCCGTGAGAGGAGCAAACACCATGCTTTCGGATGTCTTGGTGATTAAGTTCGGCGGCGGTGCTGGCCTCGATGTGGCGGCCTGCGCCGCTGACCTCGCGCAGGTGGCGCGCCAGCGCCCGGTGGTCATCGTCCACGGGGTGAGCGCGACGATGGACGCGCTGTGCGCCGAGCGCGGGGTCGAAATCCGCACCCTGACCAGCCCGACCGGCCACACCAGCCGCTACACCGACGCCGCCACCCGCGACCTGTTCGTCGAGGCGGCGGGGCAAGTCGGGGCGGGGTGGGTGGCCGCCCTCGCCGCGCACGGCCTGAGCGCACAAGCTTGCCCGCCGGTGGTCACGGCCACGCGCAAGGACGCGGTGCGCGCCGTGGTCGATGGGCGGGTGCGGGTGGTGCGCGATGACTATACCGGCCAAATCACCGGCGCGGACGCCCAACCGGTGCGCGCCTTACTCCAATCGGGGGTCGTGCCGGTCGTGCCGCCCTTGGCCACCAGCCCAGACGGCCTGCTCAATATCGACGGTGACCGCGCCGCCGCCGCCCTCGCCAGCGCGTTGGGCGCCGCCGACTTGGTGATTTTGTCGAACGTGCGCGGCCTGTACCGCGACATCGCCGACCCCGCCAGCGTGATTGCGCGGGTGACGTGGGGCGAACTGCCCCGCGCCCTCGACGCGGCGGGCGGGCGGATGAAGCGCAAGGTGCTGGGCGCGCAAGAAGCCCTGACCGGCGGCGTCCGCCGCGTGGTCATCGGCGATGGGCGCACGGCGGGCGCGGTCAGCGCGGCGCTGGCGGGCGCTGGCACCGAGTTCGTCCGATAAACGGCAGAGGGGGACACACAGGATGGACACGCTCTTGACCAGCCAACACCACATCACCACGACCGAGGATGCCCATACCTCCGGCGCGTACAGCAAGCGCCCGTTGGCGCTGGTGCGCGGGGCGGGCTGCACGGTCTGGGACGCCGACGGCAACGCCTATCTCGACTTCACCAGCGGGCAGGGGGTCGCGTTGCTCGGCCATGCCCACCCCGCCGTGGCCAACGCCGTCAGCGCGCAAGCGCACACGCTCATCACCTGCGCCGAGGCGTTCTACAACGACCGCCGCGCCGAATTGTACGGGCAACTCGACGCGATTTTGCCGGATGAGGGCTGGCGCTATTTCTTGTGCAACAGCGGCGCCGAGGCCAGCGAGGCCGCCCTCAAGGTCGCCCGCCTGCTGACCGGCAGGACGCGCATCGTGGCCGCCATGCGCGGCTTTCACGGGCGGACGCTGGGCGCGTTGGGCGCGACCTTCAACCGCGATTACCGCCAGCCGTTCGAGGGCTGGTTGCCGCCGGTCACGCATATCCCCTACAACGACCTCGCCGCTGCCGAGGCCGCCCTGACCGACGACGTGGCGGCGCTCATGATCGAAGCGGTACAGGGCGAGGGCGGTGTGCACGTCATCGACCCCGCCTATCTGCGCGGCCTGCGCGACTTGTGCACCCAGCGCGGCGTGTTGCTCATCTGTGATGAGGTGCAGGCCGGTCTGGGGCGTGTGCCGATGGGCGCGGCGGCGTGGCGCGCCTCGCTGGGCACGATACCGGCGGCCACCCACGGCAGCACGTTCGGCGGCAACCCGCTGAGCTGCGCCGCCGCGGTCGCCACGATTGGCGCGTTGCGCGCCCTCGACGCGCCGCGCCGTGCCGCCGAATTGGGCGCGTGGTTCGTTGACCAATTGCGCGCCCTCCACCTGCCCGCCGTGCGTGAGGTGCGCGGGCAGGGCTTGCTGGTCGGCCTCGAACTGCGCGGGCGGGTGACGCCGGTCTTGCAAGCGTTGCAAGGCTTGGGGGTGCTGGCCGTGCCCGCCGGTAAGACGGTGTTGCGCTTCTTGCCACCGCTGATTGTGACACAAGACGAGCTGGCGCAGGTGGTCGAGGCCACCGTGCAAGCACTGGGGGCGCAGTAAATGGGCGATGAACGCTTGACCGACCCCGCCATCGGCTTGCTCGAAGCGCTGGTCGCTATCCCGTCGCCGTCCGGCCAAGAGCGCGAGGCGGTCGAAGGCTTGGTGAGCTGGATGAGCGCGCACGGCTTGCGCGCCCACATCGACGCGGCTGGGAACGCGGTCGGCCAAGCTGGGACGGGGGCGCGCACCGTCGTCTTGCTCGGCCACATCGACACGTTCGGCGGGATGTTGCCCGTCCGGCGTGAGGGCGACCTGTTGCACGGGCGCGGCACGGTCGATGCTAAGGGCGCGCTGTGCGCGTTCGCGGCGGCGGCGGCGCGGGCGCACATCCCTGACGGGTGGCGGGTGGTGGTGATTGGCGCGGTCGAGGAAGAATGCCCGACCAGCGCGGGCGCTCATTACGCCGCGAGTGGCGCATCCATGCCGACCTCGCCCACAGCGCCAACCCGACCGCCTCGCCCGCCGAATTGGCGTTCGAGGCATGGGGGCGGGTGCGCGCCCTCGCTGACCGCTTCAACGCGGGGCGCGAGAGCGCCTTCGGGCGGTTGCTGGCCACCCTGCACGCCGTCAACAGCGGCGATGACGGGGTATACGGCTGGGCGTCGGCGCGCTTCGGCTTCCGTTTGCCGCCCGACCTGACGCCGGAGCAATTGGAGGCCGAGGTGCGGGGTGTGTTGAACCCCTCACCCCCGACCCCTCTCAGCCTGAGAACGAACGGAGCAATACGGGGCGAGGGGAGCAGAACCAGAGCAGGTAGGGCGCACTTCACCCCCTTCTCCACCTGTGGGAGAAGGGGGCTGGGGGGATGAGGGACGGCTCGCGGGCTGGGGGGATGAGGGACTGACCTTCACCGCCCACACCCCGACTTACGCCGCCCCACGCGATACCGACCTCAGCCGCGCCTTCCGCGCCGCCATCCGCGCCGAGGGCGGCACGCCCGCCTTCGTCTATAAGACCGGCACCAGCGACATGAACATCGCTGGCCCCGCGTGGGGTTGCCCGATTTTGGCCTATGGCGCGGGCGATAGCGCGCTCGACCACACCCCCCACGAACACATCGACCTCAACGAATACCTGCGCGCCGTGCGCGTCCTGACCCGCGTCCTCGAAACCCTGCCCCAACCGGAGACCCCCTAATGCCCTTCGACCAATTCGCCGTCATCGAAAGCACCCTCCGCGAGGGGGAACAGTTCAGCACCGCCACCTTCACCACCGACGACAAGCGCCGTATCGTCGAGGCGCTCGACACGTTCGGCGTCGAGATGATCGAGATGACCTCGCCGTGCGCCTCGCCGCAGAGCGCCGCCGACATCCGCGCCGTGGTGGCGATGAACACCCGCGCCCGCATCCTGACGCACATCCGCTGCAAGCGCGAGGACGCCGTGCAAGCGCTCGAGACCGGCGTGCACGGCGTCGATGTGGTCATCGGCACCTCGCCCCAGCTCATGCAGCACAGCCACGGCAAGAGCATCCGCCAAATCATCGACACGGCGTTGGACGTGTGCGAGTTCATCCGCGCCCAGAAGCCCGACGTGATTTTGCGCTTCAGCACCGAGGACACCTTCCGCAGCCGCGAGGCCGACCTGTTGCGCGTGTACTTGGCGGTGGCCGATAGCGGCTACGTCAACCGCTTGGGGGTGGCCGATACGGTCGGGGTGGCGACGCCCAACCAAGTTTTCAACATGGTGGCGCAGCTCGTCCGCCTGACCGGCCTCGATATCGAGTTCCACGGCCACAACGACAGCGGGTGCGCCATCGCCAACGCCTGCGCGGCGCTGGAGGCCGGTGCGACCCACATCGACACGACCGTCTTGGGCATCGGGGAGCGCAACGGCATCACCTCGCTGGGCGGGTTGGTGGCACGCCTGTACACGCTCGACCGGCGCTACGTCGCCAAGTACCACTTGCCGCACCTGCCGGTCTTGGACGCGCTGATTTCGGAATTGTGCGCGTTGCCCATCCCGTTCAACAACGTGATTACCGGCGCCAGCGCGTTCATCCACAAGGCGGGCATCCACGCCAAGGCGGTCTTGGCTGACCCCAGCACCTACGAGGCGATCCGCCCCGAGGACTTCGGCCTGAGCCGCGAGGTCAGCATCGGCCACCGCCTGACCGGTTGGAACGCGGTGCGCGGGCGCGCCCTTCAGCTCGGCCTCGACTTGCCCGATGCGCTGGTGCAAGACGTGACGCGCATCATCAAGGAGCGCGCCGACAGCGCCCCGCTGTCGATGGCCGACATCGATGCGTTGTTGCGGGCGAGTGCCCCTCACCCCCTAAATCCCCCTCTCCCACCGAGGGGCGAGGGGGACTTGAGTGCAGTTCACGCGCTAGAGGCGCAGTTCCCACAGGGAGGCGAGGGGGACTTGGTCGCCGTCGGGCAGGGGCGGCGCGGGCGGGCGATGTGTTGGACGTGCGCCCCGACCTGACGTTTAGCCACGACAACAGCGCGGCCATCCTCCGCACGTTCGAGCAAATCGGCGCGCCGCGCATCGCTCAGCCGGAGCGGGTGGCCATCACCCTCGACCACGCCGTGCCCGCCCCGACCACCCTCCACGCGCAAAACCACGCCGACATCCGCGCTTTCGTCGCCAAGCACGGCTTGCGCTTGTTCGAGGTCGGGCGCGGTATTTGCCATCAGGTCTTGAGCGAGGAGGGCTTGGTCGCCCCCGGGGAAGTGGTGTTCGGCGCGGACAGCCACACCACCCATTTCGGCTGGCTGGGCGCGTTCGGCATGGGCGTCGGGCGCACCGAGGTGGCCGCGTTGTGGGCGACCGGCACGCTGTGGTTGCGCGTGCC
>JALONY010000030.1 GCA_025454715.1 Anaerolineae bacterium | reverse complement strand
TTGTCGTGCCCCATCACGTACTCGCTCAGGCGCGAGGCCGACCCGATGCACACGACCAGCACGCCGGTGGCCATCGGGTCGAGCGTGCCCGCGTGCCCGACCTTGAGGTGCTTGAAGCCGCGTTGCTTGAGCGTCCAACGCAGCTTGTTGACGACATCGTGGCTGGTCGGGCCGCGGGGTTTGTCGATGTTGAGGAACCCGTGCATCAGCGGATGACCTGCGCCCCGCGTGTGACGGCCTCTTTGAGCAACGGGATGACCTGTGCGACCGCCGCGTCGAGCGTCGTATCGCGCAGGGTGGCGCCTGCGGCCTGTTTGTGGCCACCGCCGCCCAAGGCCAACGCGACAGTCCCGACATCGAAGCCAAGCTTGGCGCGCATACTCAGCTTGATGTCGCCGTCGCTCTCTTGCTTGAAGGTGACGGAGACCATGGCCTTGTCGATTTGGATCAGGAACTCGGACAAGCCGAACTCGGTGGTTGGGGCGACGCCGTTGCGCTCGAACGCCTCGAACGGGAGCTGTGCCCAGATGACGCCGTCTTCTAGGCGAAAGCCTGCCAAAGCCTCGCGCCACAAGGTCAGGGTGTCGAGGCTGCGGTTGTCGAGGGTACGGGCGGTGATTTCGGTCAGGTCAGCACCGGCGCGCATCAGGTGTTGGGCAATCTCGAGCGTGCGCGGGGTGACGCTGGACGTGCGGAAACCGAGCGTGTCGGTGACCATGCCGGTCAATAGGGCTTGGGCGGCCTCGCGGCTGAGCGTGGCGCCGAACGTGTTGGTCAGCCAGTCAAAGGCGATTTCGGCGGCGGATACCGCCGTCGGCACGACCAAGTGCACATCACCGAAACCGGTGTTGGTGATGTGGTGGTCGAGGTTGATGACGGCGCGGCTGTGGGCGCGGGCATAGGCGCCACAGTCGCCGGTGCGCGCCTCGTCGCTGGAGTCGGTGCTGATGCACACGTCCCATGCGCCTTCATCGAGGCTGGGGGCGATGTCGTCGGCACCCGCCAGATAGCGCAGATAGGGCGGGACGCCGCCATCGACGGCGGCGTCCACGGTCTTCCCGAGCTGGCGCAGGGTGTACAGCAACCCCAACGACGAGCCGATGGCGTCGCCGTCGGGGGCTTGGTGGGTGACGATGACGACGCGCTGGGCGTCGTGGATGAGGCGGGCGGCCTCAGTCCAAGAGGTCGTCATCGTCATCGTCGGTTTCCTCTTTGGGCGGCGGGGGCGGGATGACCAGCTTGTCGAACAAGCGGTTGACGCGCTCGGCGCGCTCCAGCCCTTCGTCCCAACGGAAGAGCAACTCGGGGGCATTGCGGAGGCGCACCCGCGAGGCGACTTCGCGGCGCAAGAAGCCCTTGGCGCGCTTGAGGCCGGCCATGATTTCGTCACGGCGCTCTTCGTCGCCTAGCGCGTTGACCATGACCGTGGCGAACATCAGCTCGGGGTCGAGCTTGACGCTGGTCACGGTGACGCCCTCTAGGCGCGGGTCGTTGACCTCGCGCATCAGGAGGGCGCTGAGGATGTCGCGGATGCGACCGCTCATGCGTTCCTGTTTGATGGACATAGGCTTAGTTCACGCGCTCCATGATGTAGAACTCGATGATGTCGCCGACCTCGAACTCGTTGAATTCGGCGAGGCTGATGCCGCACTCGAAACCGGTGCGGACTTCGCGCACGTCGTCTTGGAAGCGCTTGAGCGAGGAGATGGTCGATTCGGTGACCAAGACCTTGCCACCGCGCTTGACGCGGGCTTTGGCGTTGCGGCGGGCTTCGCCCTCGCGGATGAAGCTACCGGCCACCGACCCGACCTTGCCGACCTTGAAGACTTGGCGGACTTCGGCGAGGCCGATGGTCTTGGGGGCGTAGACGGGGTCGAGCATCCCCTTGAGCGCCAGCTCGATGTCTTCGAACAGCTTATAGATGATGTCGTAGTGGCGAACCTCGACGTTGTGCGCCTCGGCGGAGCGGCGGGCGGCGGGGTCTACATCGACGCTGAAGCCGATGACGATGCCTTTGGAGGCGCTGGCCAGCATCACGTCGGTCTCGGTCACGTTGCCGACTTCGGCGCTGAGGATGCGTAGGCGCACGCCGTCAGGGTTGCCTTTGCCGATGTCGTTGAGCGAGTCGATGATGGGCTGGAGCGAGCCGTGCACGTCCACCTTGATAATCAGGTTGAGGTCTTTGGCGTCGCCCTCGGCCACTTGGCGGAACACGTCTTCGAGGGTGACTTGGGCGCGGGCGACCGAGGCGCGTTGGGCGCTGACGGCGTCTTGGCGATCCTCGACGATTTGGCGGGCGACCTTCTCGTTCTTGACCTGCTCGAACGTGGTGCCCGGGAGCGGCGGCTGGCTGAGGCCGAGCACCTGCACGGGGGTCGAGGGGGGCGCGGAATCGACTTGCTTGCCGCTGGCGTCGTACATGGCGCGGATGCGGCCTTGGGCTTCACCGGCGACGATGACATCACCGCGCTTGAGGGTGCCGTTGAGCACCAGCAAGGTGGCGAGTGTCCCTCGGTTCTTATCGACGCGGCTCTCCAGCACGGCACCGCTGGCGGTGGCCTTGGGGTTGGCGGCGATTTGGGTCGATTCGGCGGTCAGCAACAACGCCTCGAGCAGGTCGTCGATGCCTTGGCCTTTGACGGCGGCGACCGGAATCATCAGCGTATCGCCGCCCCAGTCGTCGGGCTTCAGGCCGATTTCGTCCAGCATCTGCTTGACGCGGTCGATGTTGGCGTTGCGCTTATCGACCTTGGTGATGGCCACCACGATGGGGACGTTGGCGGCGCGGGCGTGGCTGAGGGCTTCGCGGGTGGTCTGCATCACGCCGTCGTCGGCGGCCACCACCAAAATGGCGATGTCGGCACCTTGTGCGCCACGGGCGCGCATTTGGGTGAAGGCCTCGTGACCCGGGGTGTCGAGGAAGGTCAGCAGGTCTTCGCCACGCTTGACCTGATAGGCACCGATGTGCTGGGTGATGCCACCGGCCTCGCCCTCGGCGACGCGGGTTTTGCGGATGTTGTCGAGCAGGGTGGTTTTGCCGTGGTCAACGTGGCCGAGGATGGTGACGACCGGCGGGCGGCGCTTGAGGTTTTCGCTGCGCTCGTCCTTGATGAGCTTGCCGGCCAGCTGGGTGCTGTTCTCGACGCGGCTACGCTCGGCCTCGGCTTGGGCGATGGCGGTGGCGGAGCGGGGCTCGAAGCCCATTTCCTCGACGATGATGGCGGCGGTGTCGTAATCGACCGGCTGGTTGACCGTGACGATGACCCCATTGGCAATCATGCGCTTCATCACATCGATGGCGCTGGCCTTAATCATCGCCGCGAGGTCGCGGGCGGTGATGTAATCGGGGATGAGAATGACTTGCTTTTCCTGTGGCATAGAACCTCCTGAGAAGCCCAGCACACAGGATGCCCCAATGGCACCGTGCGCTAGGCGCGCTTTCGTTTGATGTGATGTGGCCTGCCCGCCATGTGCGGGTGGGTGGGGGCGTTCATGAGGCGGGCAAGGTCTGGCGCAAATGGGCACGAGCCTCTGGGGTGAGGCTGGTGCGGAGCGCTTTTTCCAGCACGTTGGTCGTCAACACTTTGTCCCAGCAGGCGGGGTTGTCGCACACATATGCGCCGCGCCCGTTGCGCTTGCCGCTGGGGTCGATTTCGACGGCACCCTCGGGCAAGCGGACGATGCGGGTCATCGCACGCTTGGTCTCTTTGGTGCGGCACACCGCGCACATCCGTTGGGGGATATGTTTGAGAGGCTTTTGGCTCATGACGGCCTACTTTTGCGGGAGTGTTTGCCCGCCCTCGAACGGAACCTTAGACAGATTAGACGCGGCGACCGCGCCGCGCATTACACCATGCCCTCAGCCGACCGGTTTCGATGGGCTGAGGGCTTGATGCTATTCTACTCGAATTCGTCTGTCCAGTCGTTACCACGTTTGTGTTGGCGACGGACAACCATTTGACCGCGATCCTCGTCGTACTCGATGGTGCGGCCTTTCTTCTTCTTCTTGCCGTCCTTGCGCCCGCCCTTGCCATCGGAGACCGAGTCGTCGTCCTCGTCCACCTCGACCTCGACGGTCTCGGGGCGGGCTTCTTTGCGGCGGCGGCGCTCCTCGGCGCTGAGCGGGTCAAAGGCCGGATCGACCGGCACGAACCGCGGCTCGGACGAGGGGGCGGTGTAGGCGGCGGGTTGAGCGGCGGCTTCGACGGTGGGCGGGGCGCTCAGCTCGGGGTCTTCCAGCACGGCGGCGTCCAGCGCGATTTGCAAGATTTCGACGCTGCCCTCGGGTTGGTTGTGCAGCAGGCGGTGGATGCGCTTCTCGTCAATCAGGAAGCGCAGCAAGATTTCGCCGACGTTCTCGAGGGGTTGGAGCGCCTCGACGAGGGGCTCGGGCATCTTGAGGCGGTCAACCGGGATTTGGAAGGCGTGCTGGGGCAGGGTGGCGCGCAGCGCGTCGATTTCGGCCATGCGGGCTTGGCGGGCTTGGACGCGCTGTTGCAGCAGGTAGCCCTCGACTTGCTCGGCGAAACGCTCCAGCACGGTAAATTCTTCGGGCTGGGTGGTCATGCCTGCCGAGCGCTTCTCGTAGATGCGCTTGGCGTCGGCCACCAAGTTCGGGAAGCGTTGGGCGAACGGTGCCAGCTCGGGGGCGTCGATTTTGCTCAGCGCATCGCTCACGGCGTCGCTGAGCGATTTGATGTCGATGCGCCAGTGGGTGAGCTTGGCGGCGAGGCGGGCGTTTTGCCCCTCGCGCCCGATGGCTTGCGACAGGTTTTCGTCGGGGACGATCACGATGGCAGTGCGCCCGTTGTCGGGGTCGTCATCGAGGAAGACGGCCTTGGCGTTGGCTGGGTTGAGCGCCTTCTTGATGAATTCTTCGTGGTTGTTCGACCACTCGATCACATCGATTTTTTCGTTGCTCAGCTCGCGCACGATGGTCTGGATGCGGACGCCCTTCTGCCCGACGCACGCGCCGACCGGATCGATGTTGTCCATCAGGGCGATGACCGCGACCTTGCTGCGGTGGCCGGGCTCGCGGGCGATGTTCTTGATTTCGACCTGCCCGTTTTGGATTTCGGGGACTTCATACTCCAGCAAGCGCTTGAGCATGTTGCGGTGGGTGCGGCTGACCACGATTTCGGGGTTTTTGGTGCCGCGCTTGACCTCGACGATGTAGACGCGCACCTTTTGCCCGACCATCAGCTTTTCGCCCGGGATTTGGTCTTGCTTACGCAGCATGGCCTCGACGCGGTTGTTGTTCATCGTCAGGGTGACGCGGTTGGGGTTGGCGTTCTGCACCACCGCGGTGACGACCTCGCCGACCTTGGCGTCGAACTCGGCAAAGACGGTCTCACGCTCGGCATTGCGGATTTTTTGGAGGATGGTTTGCTTGGCCGATTGGGCGGCGATGCGCCCGAATTGGCGGGTGATTTCGACGCGCACCATCACGAGGTCGCCGTATTGGGCTTCGGGGTTGAAGAAGCGAGCGTCTTCGAGGCTGACCTCGGTCAGCGACGAGAAGACCTCTTCGACCACTTCTTTCTCGACGTAAATGCGGGGGCGACCGAGTTTGTTATCGACCTCGGCCTCGATGATTTGGGCTTTGCTGGCGCCGGTCTCTTTGCGGTAGGCCGAAACAAGGGCTTCGCTCAGGGCTTCGCGGACGATCTGCGGGGGCAGGGCACGCGAGTCGGCGATTTCTTGGAAGGCTTTGTCAAAACGGATTTCTTCGTCTCTCATGGGATGTGTCTGTCCCTCGTACTGGGGAATGGCGGCCTCCAGATACGAAAAAAGTGGGGGGAACCCACTTCGTCGTTGGATGTCGCGTATCGTCATTGAGTTCAGTGTACCGCCCAACGGCGGGCTTTGTCAAGATAATCGGGCGATGAGCGAACGGGGTTATCCGTTCCGTTGGCGTGGGTTTGGGCTTAAAATGGGCAAGCGTAAGCCGTGTTTTCATCCCTTTGTCTTGCAGCCGACCCCCTAGGACTCCTTCCCTTATGGCGCATGTGACCTCCCTTTATGACATCCATCTGACCCAGCCCTCACTCGTCGCCATCGGCGTGTTCGACGGGGTGCATGTCGGCCATCAGGCGCTCATCCGTGCGTTGGTCGAGCGGGCGCACGCTTCAGGGCGTTTGACGGTGGTCTTGACCTTCTTCCCGCACCCGGACAAGGTATTGCGCGGGCTGAGCGGGGCGTATTACCTGATGACCCCGCAGCAACGCGCCGAGGCCTTGCAAGCGTTGGGCGTGGATATGGTGGTGACGCAGACCTTTGACGAGGGCTTCCGGCAGACCCGCGCCGAGGCGTATGTGCGCTTGTTGGCCGAGCGGATGCGGATGGCCGAGCTGTGGGTTGGGCAGCAGTTCGCGCTGGGGTTCGAGCGCGAGGGCGACGTGGCCTTTTTGACCGAGCAGGGCAAGCGATTGGGCTATAGCGTACACGCCATCGAGCTGGTGGCCGACGCGCAACGGCACGTGGTGAGCAGTACGGCCATCCGCGAGTTGTTGCGGGTTGGCGAGGTGGGGCAGGTCGCGCCGTTGCTGGGGCGCCCGTTCGCGGTCGAGGCCGAGGTGGTGCAGGGCGACCAGCGCGGGCGGACGATTGGCTTCCCGACGGCCAACCTCGCGGTGTGGGATGAGCTGTTGTTGCCTGCGCGGGGGGTGTATGCGGGCTGGGCGACGGTGGATGGGGTGCGTTGGCCTGCCGTGACCAACATCGGGGTTCGCCCGACCTTCGACGGGCAACGCCAAACGGTAGAGGCGCACTTGCTGGATTTCGCGGGTGATCTTTATGGAAAATCGCTGAACCTGACCTTCGAGTTTCGGTTGCGCGGGGAGCAGAAGTTCAGCGGTATCGAGGCGCTCGTAGCCCAGATCCGCGCCGATGTTGAGGCGGGGCGGCGGTTGTTGGGCGGCTAGGGCTTTCTCATCAAAGTTTGTGCAGTGTACCCAAAAAATATGAGGTGTTTGGCCCCTCATGTTTTTTACGCTTGCCACTCACTTGGCTATAATCACTGGTGCCACAAAAAGTGTGGCTTCCCGTTTTGTATGCGGCGGTCAGTCCTCTTTAAGCAGAGATGGCCAATGCACCGAAAGGATCCTTAAAACTATGCGTCGCAACAAGTTTGTTCTGGTTCTGGTGCTGTCTGCGCTGATGGCGGTTTTGAGCATCGGCGTGATGGCACAAGAAGCCGACCCCCTCTTGATTTGGGCGGACGGCGAGCGTGCCCCGCTCTTGACTGAGCTGGGCGCCCAATTCGAGGCCGAGTTCGGCATCCCCGTTGAAGTTCAAGAAGTCGGCCTCGGCGATGCCCGCGACCAATTGTTGGTCGTCGGCCCGACCGGTGAAGGCCCCGACATCTTGATCATCGCCCACGACTCGATCGGCGTGTTGGCTGCCAACGGCGCCATCCTGCCGCTCGACCTCGGCGAGCAAGCCGCCGACTTCTACCCCGCCGCCCTGAACCTGTTCACCTACAACGGCGAGCTGTGGGGCATCCCCTACGCGACCGAGAACATCGCGTTGGTTCGCAACGTCGATCTGGTTCCCGAGGCTCCGACCACTTGGCAAGAAGTCCGCGCCATCAGCGAAGCGCTGCAGGCCGACGGTAGCGCCGAGTTCGGTTACTTGGTTCAGACCGGTGACGCCTACCACAACTTCCCGATCTTCTCGGCGTTCGGTGGCTACATCTTCGGTCAGAACGAAGACGGCACCTTCAACGTGGCCGATGTCGGCTACAACAGCGAGGGCGGCTTGGCCGCTGGCGCGTGGCTCGAGGGCATGTACACCGACGGCCTGATGGTTCCCGATGTCAACGACGACGTGATTTTCGAGAAGTTCACCAGCGGTGACCTCGCCATGTTCGCCACCGGCCCGTGGAACAGCGCCCGTATCGTCGAGACCGGCATCAACTTCAGCATCGACCCGCTGCCGGGTGCCGAGGGTGGCGCCGAGGTTGGCGCGCCGTTCGCCGGTGGTCAGGGCTTCGTCGTGAGCGCGTTCAGCGACAAGGTCATCGATGCCGAGGCCTTCCTGTACGACTTCGTGGCCACCACCGAGTTCATGCAACAAATCTTCGATCAGGGTGGTCGTCCGGCGGCTTTCGCCAGCGTGGACACCAGCGCTGACGCCAACATCGCCTCGTTCATCGCCGCTGGCGCCACCGCCATCCCGATGCCCGCCATCCCGCAAATGGGTGCCGTGTGGGGCGCTGCTGGCTCGGCCTTGACCGCCATCAGCACCGGCTCGGAGTCGGCCACCGCGTTGAATGACGCCGTGGAGCAAATCAACACCGCCATCGGCTTGATGGACGGCGAGACCCGCCTGTTCACCCTGCCCGGCTCGTTCAACGAAGAAGTCGGTTGCCCGGGTGACTGGCAACCGGAGTGCCCGGCCACCGAGCTGGTCGCCAATGAAGACGGCACCTTCGGCATTACCCTCGACATCCCGGCGGGCAGCTACGAGTTCAAGGTCGCTGTCAACTACGCTTGGGGCGAGAACTACGGCGCTGACGGCGTGAAGGACGGCCCCAACGTCGTCCTCGAGCTGGCCGCCGACAGCAAGGTCACGTTCGTGTACGACGACACCACCAACGTCGTCACCTTCACGGCTGAATAAGCCGCGCTGGCGATGGCCGTCGTTAATCCTGCGGTTGGGGCTCCGAAAGGGGCCCCAACCCCTAAGACCTCGGACAATAACCTACTCCTGACGATCGTCAAATATGTCGGCCTCACGGTTTTGAACGCCTTTGGGCTGATTTTAGTCTATACCTTTCTAAACCAAGAAAATATCGGTTTGGCGGTCGTCTCGGGTATTATCGTACTGGGCACGAACATCATCACCTTCGTCCCCGGTTTGGCTCCGTTGCGCTGGATGTTGCCCGGCTTGGCACTGGTCGTTTTGCTGGTGCTGTACCCGATTTCATACACGCTTCAAACCGCCTTTACCAACATGGGCAACCTCGGCGACAACCCACACCCGCTCCCACGCGGGCGCGCCGCTGCGCAAATCGTGCGGCAGGGTGGGGTCATCTCCTCGCCAGAGGCGCTGGAATACAGCTATAACGGTTATAAGAACGACGCTGGGCAGTATGCGGTTTTGCTGACCCGTGAGCTGGAAGACGGCACGCTCGAGGCGGTCTTCGCAACGCAAGGCTCGCTGATCACCCTGCCGGAAGCCCCTGCCGAGGCACCCGCCACGCTGGAAGGCTTCACGTTGATGACCGACGACCAGATGCGGACGGAGCGCAACCAGCTCCAACGCATCGAGGACTGGGGCGATGGCTCGATTGCCGTGACCATCACGCGGCGGTCGGCGACGGTCGGTGAGCGCTTTACGCTGTACGAGTTCAACGGTACCGACACCATCACCAACCGTGAGACCGGCGCGGTGTACATCGCGGACGACGCTACGGGCTTCCTGGTCGATATCTTCGTGTGGACGGTCACGTTCTCGATTGCCTCGGTCATTTTGACGTTCGTTTTTGGCTTGGCGATGGCGTTGGTGCTGAATGACCCGCGCTTGCCGGGGAAATTCATCATCCGTTCATTGTTGATTATCCCGTATGCGTTGCCGGGCGTCATCAGCATCGTGGTGTGGCGAGCGATGCTCAATACCAACCTCGGCGTGGTCACGGACATCGCTGAGGGGATTACGGGCACGCGCCCGCAATTCTTGCTCGACCCGTGGCTGGCGAAATTCTCGATTTTGCTGGTCAACACATGGCTGGGCTACCCGTACATGATGCTGGTGTGCAGCGGTGCGTTGCAAGCCATCTCGTCGGACGTGTACGAGGCGGCGGCGGTGGACGGGGCGACCTCGAGCCAGCGTTTCTGGCGCATCACCTTGCCGTTGCTGTTGGTGGCGGTTGGGCCGTTGTTGATTGCGTCGTTTACTTTTAACTTCAACAACTACTTGCTGATTGAGGCGTTGACCTTCGGCGACCCCCCGATACCGAGCTCACCGGTGCCAGCAGGGTATACCGACATCCTCATCTCTTATACCTATAGCCTCGCATTCGGCAACGACCGAGGGGCGGACTACGGGTATGCGTCGGCCATCGCCATCGTCATCTTCGCCATCGTGGCGGTCGTGACGCTCATTCAATTCCGGTTCACTCGTCAGTGGGAACAGGTGGGCGAGAATGTCTAGCCAAGCCAGCAGCAAAAACACATGGCAAGAGGGCGGCGGCATGGTGCAGTCGCGCAACGAGCAGGTCATCGGGCTGGCCGTCCGCATGACCATCGTCGTGATTGCGATCTTGTTCGCGCTCTTCCCGGTCTTCTTCATCGTGCTGTCGGCCTTCAACCCCGCTGGTACGTTGCGCTTCACGTTCGATGCGTTGGCCAACGTCACGACCGATCAGTTGTTCGCCAACTTCGACGCGCTGGTCAACAACCCGTCGGGGTTGTACCCGTTCTGGCAGTGGATCCGCAACTCGTTCATCGTGGCCGTCACCAGCACGGTGCTGACGGTCTTGGTGGCGTCGCTGTCGGCCTACTCGTTCAGCCGCTTCCGGTTCTGGGGGCGTCGTAGCTTGCTGTTGGGGGTGCTGTTGATTCAGGTGTTCCCCAACATCTTGGCCATCGTCGCCATCTTCTTGATGATGGATCAGATTAAGAACCTCGCCTCGGCCATCCCTGAAGCATTGCCGTTCTTGGCGGGCATCGATTGGTCTTGGCTGTCGCTGTTCGGCCTCGACAGCCTCGGCGGGCTAATCCTGATTTACCTCGGCGGCGCGATGGGCGTCAACGTGTGGCTGATGAAGGGCTTCTTCGACACCATCCCGCGTGAAATCGACGAGAGCGCGATGGTGGACGGTGCGACCCACTGGCAGACGTTCTGGATGCTGATTTTCCCGCTGGTGCGCCCGATTCTGGCGGTGGTGGGGGTCTTGGCGTTCATCGGCACGTTCAACGAGTTCGTGATGGCGCGCCTAATCTTGCGCGACAAAGAGAACTGGACGCTGATGGTCGGCTTGTTCAACTTCATCAACGCGGACTTCAACCGTGACTGGGGCAAATTCGCGGCGGGGGCGTTGCTGGCCAGCATCCCGGTCGTGGCGGTGTACTTGTCGCTCCAGCGCCAAATCGTCGGCGGCCTGACCGCTGGCGCCGTCAAAGGGTAACACACGGGCGAGAGCGCTCCGATGCAGACCCACCAAAAAGCCCCGAGTTGTCGCACTCGGGGCTTTTTCGTTGATTAGGGTTGGGTGGTTGGCGCTGGGGTCGGTGGGCTGGGCACCTGAGCGGTCGGGCGGATGAACGGGTCGGTCAGGGTGTCCAAGAAGTAGGGCGAGGCGAGTTCTTCGGCCAATTGCGAACCGGCGTAATTGCAGGTCTCGGTGGGGGGTGTGAAGCC
>JALONY010000394.1 GCA_025454715.1 Anaerolineae bacterium | reverse complement strand
TGCGAGTCGCCCCACGCGGTCGAGATGCTCGGGATGGGCGTCTGGGTCGGGGGCAGGGCGGGTGACGGGGCACAGGCGGCCAACACCAGCGCCCACACCCACGCCCAGTGACCCAGACGAGCCACCGCTAAACCTCGCTGGTGGCGGCCACGCCGTCGGGGCCGGTGTAGACCACGCGCTTGGGCAGGTAATAGGCGGCGGTCTGGACGACGAATTGGGCGGCGGGCAGGGTCAGGTTGATGATGACGGCCTCTTCACGCCCGAAATAGAAGGCGACGTGATAGCGGTCACCGCCCATCACCATATTCTTGACCAGCCAACCGGCCAGCCCTTTTTGGCGGGCGGCCACGGCCACCTCGATTTCCTCGATGTAATCCCAGCGGATGGTGTCGCCGTTGATGATGACATCGACGCTGCCCGGGTCGAATTTGGTTTGGAGCGATTCTTGCTCTTTGGCCGAAATATTGTCCATATTGGGGCGGTAATTGATACGCTGGAGGTACGCCATGGTCTGTGGGAATCCTATAGAACCGATGATGCGCCCTAGTGTACGCCGGTTGGGGCGGGTGTGGTAGCACGATTTTGGTCAGGGCTGGGGCACGACCTCGACCAGAATCAAATTGACGCCGACCTGCTCGGGTGAGCTGGTGCCGTCGGGGCGCAGGGCGATGGCTTGCAGGGTGTGGCCGCCGACCCCGCTGGCGACCCAGTTCATCTGGGCGCGGAAGGCGGGCACGACCGCGGTGGGCGAGCCTTCGTTGATTTTGACGCCGTCCACGTAAAAGGCGACGCTGGCGATACCTGCGCTCTCGTCCTCGGCCAAAATATCGACGTTTATCTCGGCACCTTCATAAATTTGGGCGTTGTTTTCGGGGAACAAGAAGCGCACCCGCGGCAGGTCGGGGGTGGGCATCGGGGTCGGGGCGGGGGTGGTCAGGGTGCAGCCGGTGACGAGCAGGACGAGGGCGCACCAAAGCGCGAGGCGGGGCATCGGTTGGGGTAGCCTCTGGGGTGATGGGATGATAACGGTATCGTAACGCCGGTATCGGGGTGGGCGCAAGGGGGCTATTCGAGGATTTCGGCGCCCTCGCGCACCAGCCGGTCACGGATGCCGTGGGCATCGACCGACAGCCCCCGCCCACTGCCGCTCACCAAGCCTTCGTCGCGCAGGGCGCCCAGCAATTGGTTGACGGTGCTGCGGTTGAGGCAGGCCATCTGCGCGATGACCGATTGGGTGAGGCCGGTGGGCAAGGTGAACCAGCCACTGCGCGGGCAGCACAAATGGCGTGACAGGTTCAGCAAGACGCCCAGCAAGCGGTTTTGTGCGTTGACGTGCATCAGGGCGTGGGCACGTGCCAATGCTTCACGATTGCGGTCGGCATAGTGTTGAATCATGGCGAGGGCAAAGCTGGGGTGCGCGGCCACCAGCGCGTTGAAGTCGTCCTCGCGCAGCAGGCCGAGGCGGCTGGTTGTCAGGGTGGTGGCTGTCCCAATCCGAAAGCGATACTTGCCCAAGAACAAATCGCCGAACAAATCACCGTCCTGAAAGACCGTGATGGTGGTTTCGTCGCCGTTGGCGGTGCCATAGGTGACCTTGACCGCGCCGGAGATGAGCAGGTAGAGGGTGCTGGCGGGGTCGCCGGTGTGGAAGAGGATTTCGCCACGCGGGGCGGTGGTTTGGCGCACCCGCGCCCACAGGTCAGCGGTTGCGGCTTCTGAGAGGGTACGAAACGGTGAAAAACCAGTGATGTCTTGCGCGTTCGTCATAAGAATCGATCCCCCGCGTCGGTTGTGTTTCAGACGCGGGGGGTGGGTACGAGCTTACGCCTTAGGCGTTGCGCGAGGATGCGACGTGGTAGACGCCGCCCATCAGGACGCCGAAAATGGCGTGCCCAATCAAGCTGTTGATTTGCATCTGGCCGACCTGAAGCACCATCGCGTTCATGCCCAGCATCAGCGGCATCAGGATGAGCGCGCCCAGCACCCACCACACCACGCCGTACAGCGTGCCGACGATTAGGGTGGTGGGCAGCTTGCCACCGCCGACGCGGCTGGCGATGACGCCGAAGGTCGCACCGATGAAGGCGCTAATCAGCATGTGGACGACGAAGCCGACCACCGCGTTGTCTTGCCCAATCAGCATCCCGACCATCGGGAGCATCCCTTGCATCCCCATCATCACGCCGAAGGCCACGCCGCCTACCGCGCCGCCGATGACCCCGTTGACGAGGTGTTGGGTCAGGCTGCTGCTGCTACCAGAAATAGTTGCCATGATGATTTTTCTCCTCTTTTGTGGACAAGTGCGTCTTTGACGGACGCCCTGATTAAACCGCAAGCGAGGAGGGGAGTCTGTTGGCTGGGCAACACTGGGCAGGTCTTAGCGCCGCCGCAGGTAAAACAGGTAGTCTTGGGCGATGGTTTGGCCGCCCAGCGAGTTGGGCGCGGTGGTCGGTGCCGTGGTTGGCGACGTGCAGCAGGATGTCGGCGACGGTCTGCGAGTCGGGCGTGCCGTTGGTCAGGGCGTAGTCGAATGCTATTAGGCGTGGCGATAGTTGGTTAAATATTTCACAAACGGATAATTTTTTGTAATTTAAATCTGTAATTTTATTTAATTAATAGTAAAAATATCCTATAGAAACAAAGATTTGGAAAGTTTATATTTTTTTAGACACTCTATTACCAAACACGGAGAACGAAATGCGCTATAGTAAACACATTCAGGCTCTTGCCAACAAAACAGCGATTTACTTTCTGCTTGTTTTGACACTCATGATGATTACACTGCCGGTTTTAGCAAACACAAGAAATTGGGGTTTCACAGGTACCGTTGCTGGATTGTACATCAATGGTGAGCATAACGGCGTGTATCATAATATGACAGCCGGAAATTTGACCAACAGCGGGAGTCTTTGGTCTAGAAATTGGGCAGCCTATCCTTTGGTTAATTGGAGCTTCCGAGTTTGGAAAGACAACGGCTTGTTTGGTGATCAGGCGATCTGCACCACTACAGTTGCTCCTAACCCATCCACTAATGTCCCTGTCTACTTCAGTCAGAGTTGTGGGTATGTGTCTGCTGGTAATTACTACTTGGAAGCGTGGCGGAATGCGTCCGATGACCGTGCTTATTCGGCCTCTGGAAGTTTCGTAACCCCATAATGTAACGGGTGGAAGACAGCTGGTGGTCGTGTAATTTGCTCCATCGGCTGTCTTTTCGTTACCAAGATAACCTCATCATTGAGAAAAAGGAAAACGGAGCCAATGCAGTTATCAATGCGCATGGAGTATGGCGGATATGCTATGGACATTTGGCCGTTCGTCATGTTGGCCATGCTTGGATGGGTCGGGCTACGCTGGTGGCGCAACCGCAGTTGGCCCGATGCACTGTGCGCGTTAATCTTTGGAGTGTATGGGCTATATCTATTGGATGTGGTCTTTTTCCCAATCTGGTTCGATGGCTCGCTTGCCGATGCTTCTCGCCAAATCTCTTTGACAGAAAACATAAACCTCATACCGTTCAACTTCGGGCAGCGCCGCACATTTTCTACTGAACTGCCCGGACTGCTCTTAAACATCGCCCTGACCATCCCGTTTGGTTTTGGCCTGCCGTTTATCAAAGGTCGTCATGTGCGCCGGATTTGGCTGTGGGCTCTTGGTTTGGGGTTTATGTTGGAAACTGTGCAACTTTTGATTTCACTGGGTTTGGGTTACGCCTACCGACAAATCGACATCAATGACGTACTGATGAACGTACTGGGCGTGCTGCTAGGTTATGGGGCATTCCGTGTATTCGCAGCATTGTACGTGCGCTTGATAAAGCGCTTAGACCAGCCTCCCACCGGCCTGATTGGGCATGTCTATAAGGTCGCTCAGCGCTGACTTCTACGTCCCTTTAGCGCCCAGGTAAAACAGGTAGTCTTGGGCGATGGTTTGGCCGCCCAGCGCGTGGGCTTGCGCCAAGAGTTGGGCGCGGTGGTCGGTGCCGTGGTTGGCGACGTGTAGCAGGATGTCAGCGACGGTCTGTGAGTCGGGCGTGCCGTTGGTCAGGGCGTAGTCGAACGGTCGGAGCAGGTCGGCCTCGCTGAGGCTGGCGAGGTAAGCGCGCACCTCGGACTCGATACCGTCCCATTTGGCGCGGATGGCGTCACGGGTGGGGTAGTCGGCTGGCGAGAGCATGGCGGTCGGGCTGTTGCCGCGCAGGCGGCTGAACCAGATCCACTC
>JALONY010000029.1 GCA_025454715.1 Anaerolineae bacterium | reverse complement strand
TGGCCGAACGAAATCACGCCGGTAAAGCCAAACAGCAGGTTATAGCTCATGGCCAAAATCGCGAGGATATACACCTCGATCATGACCGCCTGCCAGCGCACGGACTCACCGCGCATAATCATGCGGTCGCCACGCGGCACCCCATACGGGCTACTGTCGGTCAGCGCGCCGATGATGAACGGGAAGGCCGCCAGCAACACCATCAGCCCCCACGCCCACCCCGAGCGGCGCACCCACCCCAAGACTTGAGACATCATGGTTTACCTCGAGTTCCCGAACAATCCGCTGGGGCGGATGAGCAAAATCAAGACCAACAGCAACATCGGGGCGATGCTGGGCAACACCGCGAACGAGGTGCCAATCGCGGCGTCTTGTGCCACCGCCACCGCCAGCCCGACCACCACACTGCCCACCGCAGTCCCGGCATAGCTGCCCATGCCGCCCAACACCACCACCGCGATGGCCTGTAGCAAGAACGCGCTCCCTTGCGAGGTCGAAGCGCCCAAAAACGGCGCGGCAATCGCCCCGCCGAAGGCCGCCACCGCACACCCCAACGTGAAGACCAACGTAAAGACCGACCGCACGTTGATGCCCAGCGCCTGCACCATCTCGCGGTCTTCCACACCGGCGCGGATGATGATGCCGATGCGCGTGCGCTGCAAAATCAAGGCGATGCCGATGATGAGCGCCACGCCCATCGCCACCACGAACAGCCGGTATGTGCTGAAGCGCTGCCCGAACACCTCGAACACGCTCTCGCGCACCCCAAACAACTCCGTCCAGCTATAGGGCGTGGTAGACCAGATGAACTTGACCAGCTCCAGCGCGACCAGCGAGATGCCGAACGTCAGCACCAATTGGAAGATTGGGCGGCTGTAGAGCGGGCGCAACAGCCCGCGCTCCAGCGCATAGCCCAGCCCTGCCCCGACCGCCGTAGCCATCAGCAGCGCCACCACGAAGCGCAAGTTGGGGTCTGGGATGGCACCGGTCAGCTCAATCACGCCGCCTGCGTGCTGGGCGTCGTAGGCCACATACATCCCAATCATGAAGTAGCTGCCTTGTGCGAGGTTGAGCACGTCCATCAGCCCGAACACGATCGACAAGCCCGACGCCACCAAGAACAGCAACATCCCCTGAAACAAGCCCGACAACAGCGTGATGCCGAACTGCCCGGGCGTCGGCGCGTTGTAGGCCGCCACCCCAACGAGGCCAGCCAGCAACAGCGCGGTCGCCAGCAACGAAGAACGGTTGGCCGCCATGCTACGCCACCCCCAAGTATTTTTGGATCAAGGCCGAGTCGGTCACGAGGTCGGCCATCAGGCCGCTCAGCGGGCTGTGCCCCTCGTCGATGATGACGTAGCGCTGCGCCAATTTGCTCGCCACCCGAAAATTCTGCTCGACCAGCAACACCGATACCGTACTCGAAAGCCGCTGGATGGCCGCCATCAACTGCTCGATGATGACCGGTGCCAAGCCCTCGCTCGGCTCGTCAATCAACAGCAGGCGGTTGTCGGGCACCAATGCCCGCGCCACCGCCAACATCTGCTGTTGGCCGCCGCTCAGGTTGCCGCCCGACAGGTCAATCAAGCGCTTGAGGTCGGGGAACAGCTCGAAGATAAAATCGGCCTTGCGGGCGAAATCGCCCTTGGCGCGCTCGGCCAAGTGCAAGTTCTCGCGCACGCTCAAGCCTTTGAAGATGGCGCGATGCTCCGGCACGTACCCGATGCCCATCTGGGCGATGGCGTAGGGCGTCTTGCCCTGAATCGGCTTGCCCTCGAACAGGATTTGCCCGTGCTTGGGCGGGTTCAGCCCCATGATGCTGCGGAGCGTGGTGGTCTTGCCCGCGCCGTTGCGCCCCAACAATACGGTGATTTCACCGGTGCGCACCTCGGCGCTCACCCCCTCGAGGATGTGAAACTGCCCGATGAAGGTGTGGATGTCCTTGACGCTCAAAATCGCGCTCATGCCCCGTCTCCCGTCGGCAGGTCGTACAATTCGCCCAAGTACACCGCTTGTACCGTGCGGTCATTGGCGATTTGGCGCGGCGCGCCCTCGGCCAGCACCCGCCCTTGGTGCATCACCGTGATTCGGTCGGAAATGTTCATGACCACGCTCATGACTTGCTCGCTGGCCATCCCTGCCGTCGGCTCGTCCAACAGCAGCACGTCGGGGTCGGAGGCCAAAATCATCGCCAGCTCCAGCTTGCGCTTGCCCCCATGCGGCAGCGCGTTGGCCAGCGTGTGCGCCACCCTGCTCAGGCCGGTGATGTCCAAGACCTCCTCGGCGCGGCGCGCATACCGCCCGAACGCCCCGACCTGCCGCCAAAACCGGAAGCCATCGCCGCCCAGCGCTTGCGCGGCCAAGCGGGCGTTCTCGAACACCGTCAGGTTGGGGAACAGGTTGGTAATCTGGAACGACCGCCCCAAGCCCATCCGCGCCCGTTGGTGCACCGCCACGCGGGTGATGTCTTTGCCACGGTACAGCACCGTCCCGCTGGTCGGGCGGTAGCGCCCCGTCAACAGGTTAAAGAAGGTGGTCTTGCCCGCCCCGTTGGGCCCGATGATCGAGTGCATCGCGCCGCGCTGCACCTGCACCGACACCTCATCGACCGCCACCAGCCCGCCGAACACCTTTCGCAGGCTACGCGCTTCCAAAAGAACGTCGCTCATCAAAAACAACCTTTTCTATCCCGACCAAAACCGGCGTGTCCGGCCACACCTGACCGGACACGCGGCACGCCTTGCGGCGGAGTCTTATTCTTCGGCGGGCGCGGCCATCTCGGCCAACATCGCGTTGAAGTCCTCGTCCAGCGCGAGGCGCTCGGCGGCGATGGCCTCCGGCAGCAACACCGGCGGGACGATTTCGTTGGCCGGCACGGTCGCCAGCAGCTCATAGAAGTTCTGGCCTTCGTCGTCGAGGTTAGCGAGGCGGGCGATGTACATCGGCACCAGCGCTTGGTGGTCGGACGGGCGGATGGCATAGGTGCCCTTGGGCCCCTCGAACACCAAGCCCTCCAAGGCCGGAATCATCGACTCGGGCAGGGTGTCGCCCTCGGTGGCGGTCACGGCCTGCACCAGCGCTTGGGCGGTGGCGAAGCTGCACTCGCTGAACAAGTCCGGCACGTCGGCATAGAACTTCTCGTAACCGGCGGTCAGGTAGTCGTTAATCGGGTTTTCGGGGAACGAGTAGTGATACACAATCCACGAGATATTGCCGATGGTGCTGGGGTCGCTGACGGCCACGATGTCGTTGGAGTTGAACGCGGCCACCACCGCCATCTGCTCTTGCACGCCCAGCTCGGCGATTTGTTGGAACAGCGTGACCGACCCGTCACCCGCCCAAATCGGCAGCACGGCGTCCGCGCCGCTGTTGAGCACCTGTTGCAGGTACGGGGTGAAGTCGGTGGTCTCCAGCGGGGCGAAAATCTGCTCGACGAAGGTGATACCGGCGCTGGCCAGCACGCTGGCGGCACCCGCCGAGGCGCGCCCGAAGTCGTTGTCGATGGCCAAAATCACGAAGTTGGTGCCCAGCTCCGCCGAGGCATACGGCGCGAATGCCAAGAAGTCTTGGAAGGTGTTGCGGCAGACGCGGAAGGTGTTGACGTTGAAGTTGGCACCGGTGATGGCGGGCGACGCGGCGGGCGCGGCCAGCAAAATCACGTCGGAGTCCAACGCGACCTGTTGCACGCCGGTCATCACGCCACTGCTGGGCGCACCGACCAAGATTTCGGCGCCCTCTTGCTCAATCAGCTCACGCGCTTGGCTGGCGGCGGTCTCGGCGTTGCTGGCGTTATCGCGCACGATCACCTCGACCGGGCGGCCTGCGATGGTCACGGCGGCCAACGCCTCGTCGATCGTCTCGTAATCGTCGAGGTTGATGCCCGCCTCGTGCAGCAACCCGAGCTTGAACCCGTATTCCAGCTCATAGCCATAAATCGTCAGCGCGCCCGACTGATCAACCAACAGGCCGACCACCAGCGGCTCCTCGTCTTGGGCGGCCACCGAGGCCACCCCAATCACGGCCAACACCGACAAGACCAAGAACAAAGACAGCTTGCGTAACATGGTTATTCCTCCAAAAAGACCTTCGCGTTTTGTGCGGTAGTGCATGTTCGGTCAACGGGGGTGCGCCGCCTCACTCAGGCGCAATCACCACCGCTTCCCCTTCCAAGACCAATACGCCGTCCTGATTCGTGACGGTCGTGCGGAACGTGGCGATGCGCTTGTCCTCACGGTAGTGCGTGAGCTCAACGGTCGCAGTCACGGTGTCGCCGATGAAAACGGGGGCTTTGAACTTGACGGTTTGCCCCAAGTAAATGCTGCCGACGCCCGGCAAATCGTTGCCGAGGATGCCCGAAATCAGGCTGGCGGTCAGCATCCCGTGGGCGATGCGCCGCCCGAACGGGGTCGAGGCCGCATACGCCTCGTCGAGGTGAATCGAGTTGGTATCGCCCGACGCCTCGGCAAAGGCTTGTATCATGGCGTCGGTGATGGTGCGCGTCCGGCTGGCGGTCGCGCCGAGGGAAAGGGTCATGAGGGGTGCTCCTGTGAGGTGGGTTGGGCGGTCTCGCCCAACAAAACACGCTTGAGAATCTTGCCCGCCGCCGAAATCGGTAGCGCATCGCGGAACTCGACCGAGCGCGGGACTTTGTAACCGGCCAAGTGAAAGCGGATGTGCTGGAGTAAGGCGTCCTCGGTCAGGCTGTGGCCGTGCTTGACCACCACGAACGCCTTCCCGACCTCGCCCCATTTCGGGTCGGGGATGCCGACCACCGCACACATTTCGACCGACGGGTGGCGATAAATCACCTGCTCGATTTCGGTCGGGTAAATATTTTCACCACCGCTGATGTACATGTCCTTCTTGCGGTCGATGATGAAGAAATAGTGTCCCTCGTCCATCATAGCGAGGTCGCCGGTATGAAAATAGCCCTCGTCATCGACCGCGGCGGCGCTGGCCTCGGGGTCGTCGAAGTAGCCCGATGAGCGCGAGGGGCCGCGCAACACCAATTCCCCGACTTGGCCGGGCGGCAACGGCTGGTTGTGGTTATCGACCACCCGCGCATCGACGAAGAAGTTGGGGCGCCCGATGCTGCCCGCCTTGCTGACCGCGTCTTCTGGCGCCAGCGCGAACACCCCGGGGCCGAACTCGCTCATGCCGAAGCCTTGCTTGAAGGCCACGCCTTTCTCATGGCGGAACCGTTCGACCAGCGTGACCGGCAACGGCGCGCCGCCGCTGGTGCAAAAGCGCAGGTGGCTGAGGTCGATGTCCGCCCAGTTGGGCGCTTGCGTCATCATCTGGTAGGTGGTCGGCACACCGGCGTAAATCGTCGCGGCGTAATCCTCCAACAGCGCCAAGACCTGCTCGGCGTCGAATTTGCGCGTCAGCACCACCGTGCCGCCCAAAATCAGCAACGGCAACGTGTAGACCAGCAGGCCGCCGGTGTGAAACAGCGGGAAGGTATTGACCGTCACGTCGCCGTGTTGCAGGTCGTGGATGATGGTGTTGAGCGTGTTCCAAGCAATCATGCGGTGGCTGATTTGCGCGGCCTTGGGCAGGCCGGTCGTGCCGCCGGTGAAAATCAAACAGGCGATGTCTTCCTCGGTCATGCGCTCGGTCGTGACCGGCCTCAAGACCGAGTCGGCCAACGTCTTCTCGAAGCTGCGGCTGTTGGCGATGCCCGCCCCCTCGATGTGCAGCCAATGGTCAACGCACTGCACGTGCTGGGCAATCTGCTCGACCACCGGCTTGAACTCGTCCGAGTAAATCAAGACTTTCGGGCGGGTTTTTTCGATTAATTGCGCCAATTCGCGCCAGTGCAGGCGCCAATTCAGGCCAGCCAGCACCGCCCCCAGCTTGCCACACGCAAAAAACGTATCGAGGTACTCCACGCCGTTATGCGCCAGCATCGCCACGCGGTCACCGTGCTGCACCCCCGCCCCGTCGCGCAGCCAATTGGCGAGGCGGTTGGCGCGGCTGTTCAATTCGCTATAGGTGAAGGCGCGGTGCGGCACCTTGCCCGCATCGACCACCGCCAGCACGTCAGGCGTGTATAGCGCCCTACGACCGATATAATCCCCAACGTACATGCCCCACCCTCTTACTTCAACGCCATGCGGGTCGTCGATTTCATCTCGTTCAAGACCACGCTGGTCTCGATTTTCTCAATCCCGTTCAAGGTCATCAGGTGCTCGCTGATGAAGCGCTCGAGGGCGCGATGGTCGGCGGCCACCACCTTCAGCAACAGGTCATAGCTTCCGGCGGTGTGGTAACACTCCAAGACCGCGCTCAGCCCGCCGATGGCGGCCTGCACCTCGGCCAGTTGCTCACGGGTGTGCTGCTTCAGGCTGAGGCGCACGAAGCACAACAGGTCATAGCCCACCCGCTCACGGTCGAGCAAGGCCACGTACTGGCGGATCAGGCCAGCCCGCTCCAATCGCTTGATGCGCTGATAGACCGCCGGGGACGACAAGTGGATTTTGCGTGCGAGGTCGGCAATGCTCAACCGCCCATCCATTTGCAACTCCTCCAAAATCGTCCGGTCGAGCTGGTCGAACGCGCCCTCGAACACCGATTTGCCCATCACCCCACGCCCCTCAAAGCCGACTCCCGACCCGCCGAGCCGCGCCCGACGGGTCTAAGCATAGCCCGAACCGCGCCGCGCCGCCCTAACCTTGCGCGCTGGCCAGATGGGCGTGAAAGGCCGCGTTGAACTCGGCGGGCTTTTCGATGTAGGGGGTGTGGCCGGTCTCGGGCAACACGATTTCGACGAACTGCCCGCCGTTGGCCGCATACGCCTCCAAAACCGCCCGCGTCTGCCCGACCATCGGCTGAGACGGGTACGCCTCCGCGCCCGGCCAGCCCGGGATGGCGCCCAGCGCCCCCAGCGTGCCCATGTCGAACAGCGACATATCCCCGACGATTTGATCATCTGCGCCGCGCACCCACAGCACCGGCGGCTTGGGCGAGATGTGCGCCAAGCGCGCCACGTCACCGGCGTAAATCGGCGCGAGGGCGTTGGCGGGGCCGAACTTGCCCGGCGCGGCGAACGGCCAATGCGGCGACGGCACCATATCGCCCGGGTACTCTTGCGGCCCGACGTGCTCCGACAACAACGACGACAGCAATTCTTCCTCGCGGGCGGGCTTGAACGGCGGCTTCCAATAGAACGTGTTCATCACCACGCGGGGCGAGGCTTGCGGGTTGTCGGTGCTGCGGTCACCCGCCGCCATCAATTGGGTAAAGGTCGCGTTGACGATGCCGCCGCCGCTGCCCGCGCCGTCGGGGTTGCACAATTGCCCGTCCACGCCCTTGGTGCCGCCGAAGCCATACGGCGACCCGGGCGCGGCCAACGTCACGCTCAGCAAGCGCTCCGGCGCGTCTTGCATCATCCGCCAAATCACCGAGCCGCCCATCGAGTGGCCGACCACGTGCGCCTGTTTGATGTTGAGCACGTCGAGCAAGGCGAAGGCGTCATCGGCCAAGTCGCCCATGCCCCGCGTCGCGTCGATTTTGGCGGCGCGGTCGGCACCGCCATAGCCGCGCTGGTCATGCGCGATACCGCGATAACCGGCGGGCAACGCCAGCATGGTCTCTTCCCAATAGGTCGCGGACGAGGCGTTGCCGTGGATGAACAGCACCGGCGCGCCGTGGTCATCGCCGCTGAACAAGACGCGGGTGGTCAGGCGGCTGGATTGCAAGGTCTTTTCGGTAATGCCGGGCAGGGTTGGGATGGACATGGTTTTTTTCCTTTTTTTCGTCTCTTTAACGGGAGCAACAAACTTACGACGGCTTGGCGTCGGGGATAAACTGGGCGCGCAATTCGCGCTTCAGCACTTTTCCGGCGGCGTTGCGCGGGAGCGCTTCAATCAGGCGCACCGCCTTGGGGACTTTGAACTTGGCGAGATGTCGCTGGCAATAGGCCAACACCGCATCGGGGTCGAGCGCCGCGCCGTCCTTGGCCACCAGCACCGCCAAGCCGCTCTCGCCCCATTTGTCATCGGGCACGCCAATCACGGCGGCCTCGGCCACCCCCTCGATTTGATACAACACCTGCTCGACCTCGGCGGGGTACACGTTTTCGCCGCCGCTGATGTACATGTCTTTATAGCGGTCAACGATGTAGATGCAGCCCTCGTCATCGACCGTTCCGGCATCGCCGGAGTGCAGCCAGCGCGCACCGTCCGCATCGACCGTGAAGCTGTCTCGGTTGGCGTCGGGGCGTTGCCAATAGCCCGGGGTGACGTTGGGGCCGCACACCACCACCTCGCCGACCTCCCCGACCGCCACATCGCTGAAGTCGTCGCGCACCACGCGCACGCGGGTATGCTGGAGCGGCTTGCCGACCGAGGTCGGCTTGCCCAGCGCCCGCCGCCGGTCAATCAAGAACACGGTCGGGCTGGTCTCGGTCATCCCAAACCCAAGCTGAATCACGATGCCGCGCCGCGCATAGCGCTCCAAGACCGCCACCGGCATCGGTGCGCCGCCGCACCCCCACGAGCGCACCCGTGACAGGTCGGCGGCCTCGAAGTCGGGGTGTTGGCTCATGAACAGGTAAATCGACGGCACGCCGAACATGTGCGACACGCCCAATGCCGCGTCCGAGAGGGTCGCCAGTGCCAGCGCGGGGTCGAACTGGCGGGCGATCAAGTTGGTGCCGCCGAGGTGCAAGACAGGGTTGGCGTACAGGTTTAGCCCGCCGATGTGAAAGGTCGGCAACACGCCATAAAACACGCTGTCACAGCTCAGGCCGGTCGGGGTGGTGATGTTGACGGCGTTCCACAGCATCATCCCGTGGGTGATGAGCACGCCTTTCGGGCGTCCAGTCGTGCCCGCCGTGTACATGATCATCAGCGGGTCGTCATGGGTCGTGCGCCCGTCTAAGGCCACCCGCCCAGCGCTTTCGGCGATGACGTGCTCATAGCGCGCCGCGCCGTCAGGGGCTGGGGCGTGCGTGTCGATGCACAAGCGATGTTGCAAGGTCGGGAGCAGCAAGGCGTCGGCGCGCTCGGCGAACTCGGCGTCATAGACCAAGCCCAACGCCCCCGAGTCGGCCAAGATGAACTGCAATTCTTGCTCGGCCAAGCGCCAATTGAGCGGCAAGAGCAACGCCCCGACCTTGATGCATGCAAATTGCACCTCGAAATACTCGGTCGAATTCTTGGCCAAAATCGCCACGCGGTCGCCTTTGGCCACGCCCCACACCTCGCGCAGGTACGCGGCGAGGCGCGCCGCCCGCTCGTCCAGCGCGGCATAGGTGAACTGCCGACCGGTGGCTTGGTCAATCATCGCCAGCTTGTCGGGGGTGCGGTCAGCGTGAAACGCCGTCCAGTCCGAAGCAAAAATCGTCATCCGTAACGCCTTTTTTCTTGCCCAAAAACATTTATTTCACCACGCACTGGGGATGTGTTCAGCCCCAGCGCAACGCCACCGCGCTCCACGTATAACCGGTGCCCGCGCCCGCCAGCACCACGAGGTCACCGGCCTTGATTTTGCCCTGCGCCAGCCCAAGCTCCAGCGCCAGCGCCTGATCGACGCTCTGCACGTGCCCGTAATGGTCGAGGTAAACCGACTGCTCGGCGGTCAAGCCGACCGCGTGCAGAATCTCGAGGTAAAACGATTTTTTCATGTGGGTAATGCCCAAAAACCGCACATCCGCGAGGCTCGCGCCGCTCTGCTCGACCGCCTCGCGAATCACGCGGACGAAATTGGGCAACGACACCGCGCCCAAGCGGTCAGCCATATACTGCGGGTCGGTCACGTCCAAGCGCCCGCGCACCTCGCCGACCACCTCGGGCGTGCCGTCGGCCACCGCCGCCTCGGTCAGCACCACCGTCTCGGACAATGTGCCATCGGTGATGGCCGCCGCGCCCAACAACACGTTCTCGGTCGCGTTGCGGCGCAACAGCAACGCCCCGCCGCCCGCCCCGAAGTTGACCATGAAGCGGGAGCGCTCGTTACGCAGGTTAATCAGGTCGTTTTCGCGGCTGCCCGCCGCCAACAACACATAGTCGAGGCGCGGGTCGGCCTGCATCAGGGCGCGGGCGGTGTGCAGCGCAATCGGCGCACCGGCGCACAGCGCGTACATCTCGAAGGCGTAGGCGTGGGTCGCGCCGACCTCGTGCATGATTTTCGAGGCCGCGTTCCAGACGAGGTGGTCTTTGTGCTCGCTCCCGTGCGAAATCACCAGCCCAATCTGGCGCGGGTCGATTCCGGCTTGGGCGATGGCGCGCTTGGCCGCCTCGGACGCCATAAAGGTCACGGTGTGGTTGTCGTCGGCGACGTGGCGCTGGATGACGCCCATCTTCTCGCGCAAGACCGCCTCGGGGATGCCGGTCAACGGCGCGAGGTCTGCCGAGGTCTGGATGTCGGGTGGGAAAAAGGTGCCGAAACCGGCAATGCCAATCGAAACAGTCATACAAGCATCTCTAATAGGGGCAACAAACCGCGCAAAACCGCGCTTTTCTTTATGGTTTCGATTATGCGGGGTGGTCGGTGGCTTGGCGACCCCGACAAAAGAAACGGCACCCCCACCCGCCAAACACAAAACAATCAAAAGGGGCGCAACACGCTACGCCCCTGACGCGGCAGGCCACGCCCCTATGGGTTGTGACCCGTTCCACACCCCCTTCGCCTATTTTGGGAGAAGGGGGACGGGGGGATGAGGGACTCGCTGATGGACGGGGGGATGAGGGACACCCGCCGCCCCTACACCTCCCCCAACGCGGCGTCAGCCGCCGCCACCGTCTGGGCGATGTCGTCGGCGGTGTGCGCCGCGCTGACGAAACCGGCCTCGAACTGGCTGGGCGCAAAATACACCCCCCGCGCCAGCATCGCATGGAAGAAGCGCGCATACAGCGCGGTGTCGGCGTGTTGCTTGGCGCTCTCGAAATCACGGATGACCGCGCCCGCCTGCCGCAAAAAGTAAAACCCGAACATCGTGCCGGCCTGCCCGACCTGCGCGGGCACCCCGCGCCGCTCGAACACGGCGCGCAAGCCGTCGGCCAGCTCGGTCGTGCGCTGCACGATCGACTCGAACACGCCCGCCGCCCGTAGCCCGCCCAACGTGGCCAAGCCCGCCGACATCGCCAACGGGTTGCCCGACAACGTGCCCGCTTGGTACATCTTGCCCGCCGGTGCCACCGACAGCATCACCTCGCGCCGCCCGCCATACGCCCCGACCGGCAAGCCGCCGCCAATCACCTTACCGAGGCACACGAGGTCGGGCGCGAGGCCAAAAGCGGCTTGTGCCCCGCCCAACGCCACCCGAAAGCCGGTCATCACCTCGTCGAGGATGAACAGCGCGCCCCGCTCGCGGCACAAGGCCGCCAGCGCGTGCAGATAATCGCCCTCAGGCATCACGAAGCCCATATTGGCCGCAATCGGCTCGACGATGACGCCCGCGATTTGGTCGGGGTGGCGGTCGAACAGGGCGCGCACCGCCGCGAGGTCGTTATACGGCGCGGTCAGGGTGTGCTCGGTCGCGCCCTGCGGCACCCCGGGCGAGTCGGGCAAGCCCAACGTGACCACCCCACTGCCCGCCTGCACCAGCAACATATCGGCGTGGCCGTGATAATTGCCGGTAAATTTGATGATTTTCTCGCGTCCGGTGTACGCCCGCGCCAAGCGCAACGCGCTCATGCACGCCTCGGTGCCGCTGTTGACGAAGCGGATCATCTCGACGGCGGGCATGATATCGCGGACGGTGTGGGCGAGGCGCGTCTCCAGCGCGGTCGGCGCGCCGTAGCTGGTGCCGTTGGCCGCCGTGCCCCAAAATCAGCGGCCCCCACGACAACACGTAATCGGTGTAGCGGTGGCCGTCGGCGTCCCAGATGTGTGCGCCCTTGCCACGGGCGATGAAGCGCGGCGTGCCGCCCACGCTCCCGAACGCCCGCACCGGGCTGTTGACCCCGCCCGGGATGATTTCTTGCGCCTCGGCGAACAAGCGTTGTGATTCCGTGATGTTCATACCGTAACCCGTCCCTCTCGTTGATGAGCCCACGCCCAAACCTGCGACGCGGTGCGCTCGGCCTGCTGCACACAATCCGGCAAGCCGACCCCGCGATACGCGCTACCGGTCAGCCAGACGCCGCTGGGCAACGCCCGCTCGATGGCCTCGACCTGCGCCAGATGCCCGACCTCGTATTGTGGGCTGGAGTCCGGCCAGCGCACCACATATTCCAACACCGGCGCGGCCTGCACCCCCAACAGCGCGGCCAATTCGGCGCGCACCATCGCCAGCACTGCCGCATCGCTGAGCGCCAGCGATTGCGGGCTGCGCGCCCCGCCGAAAAACACCCGCATCAGCACATACCCCGCCGGTGCGCGCCCATCGAACTTGTTGGACGCGACCGTGATGGCGTTGAACGGGCGGCCTTCACCGGTCGGGATGACCGCGCCCGACCCGCGCAACGGGCGCGGCACGTCGGACTCGCGGTAGGCCACCATCACCGAGCCGGTGCTGACCGTGCGAAAGCCGCGCAAACACGCCGCCGCCTCGGGCGCGAGGCCGCCCAGCAAGCGCGCACTCGCCGCCGCCGGTGACGCCAAGACCACCGCATCGGCGGTCAAAGCTTGACCGTCCGCCAGCCAGACGCGATACCCGCCCACGCCGTCCGATTCGACCGACCTGACCGGCGCGTCGAGGCATAGGTCAGCGCGCACCTGCCGCACCAACGCATCGGTTAAGCCTTGCACCCCATCGCGCAGGGTCATGAAGGCCGCGCCGCTGGGCGTGCTGCCCGCCGCTGGCCGCAACCCACGAATCAGGCTGCCGTGCGTGCGCTCGACCTCGCGAAAGCGCGGGAAGGTCGCCATCAGGCTCAGCCGGTCGGCGTCGGCGTTGTAGATTCCGGCCATCAGCGGCTCAGCGATTTTTTCCAGCACCTCACCGCCCAAGCGCCGCCGCACGAACGCCCCCAAGCTCTCGTCATCCTCGCCACGGCGGGCGGGCAACAGCATATCCAGCGCGGCGCGCAGCTTGCCCGCCCATGACAGCAACGGGGAGCGCACGAACGGCCAAAGCCGCGTCGGGGCGAGCAACATCACCCCCTCCGGCAAATCGACCAGCCTCCCATCGCTCAGCACCTTGAGTGGCGCGGCTTGCGGGCGCATCGGGATGAGGTCGGCCTCGAGGCCGAGCGCCCGCGCCAAGCGCACCGCCCACGGCTTCTGGGTCAAAAACGAGTCCGGCCCCGCCTCGATTAAAAAGCGTTGGCCGTCGGCCTCCAGCGCCACCGTCTGGACTTTGCCGCCCCAGCGCCCGCCCGCCTCCAAGACGGTCACGCGCACCGGCGCGCCCGCCTCATCGGCCTGCCGCTCCAAAAACCACGCGGTGGCCAAGCCCGCCACCCCGCCCCCGACGATGACGACGTGCGGGGCATCGGCCTCAAACGCGGGTGTCATCATGGACGAACTCCACCAAGCGGCGCACGGTCTCGACCGGCGTCTGGGGCAAGATGCCGTGCCCGAGGTTGAAGATGTGGCCTGCCTGCCCCCTGACCGAGTCGAGGATGCGGCGCGTTTGGTCGCGCACGCTCTCCCACGGCGCGAACAAGGCCACCGGGTCGAGGTTGCCTTGCGTCGCCACGCCGTCGCCCAGCCGCTGGCGCGCAACATCCAGTGGCGTCCGCCAATCGACGCCAATCACGTCGCCGCCCGCGTCGCGCATCAGCTCCAACAGGCTGCTGGTGCCGGTGCCGAAGTGGATGATGGGCACACCCGCCCCACGGGCGATGGCGATGGCTTGGGCGGTATAAGGCATGACGAACCGGCGGTAATCGTCCGGCGACAACTCGCCCACCCAGCTATCGAACACCTGAAGGGCGTGCGCGCCCGCCTGCGCTTGCATCAACAAATAGTGGCCGGTCACGTCGGCCAATTGGGACATCAGGGCGTGCCACGTCTCGGGTTGCCCCCACATCAGCGATTTGACCAACACGCGGTTTTTGCTGCCGCCGCCCTCGACCGCGTAGCTGGCCAACGTGAACGGCGCACCGGCGAACCCAATCAGCGGGATGCCCCGCCGGTCGGTCGCCTCGCGAATCAAGCGGATGGCCTCGAACGTAAAGCCGAGGTCACGGGCGAGGTCGGGCTGTTTCAGCCGCACCACATCGGCCAGCGTGCGCGTCGGGTTGCCAATCACCGGCCCATCGCCTTTGACGAAGGCGAGGTCGTAGCCCATCACCTCCAACGGCAACAAGATGTCGGAGAACAAAATCGCGGCGTCGAGGTCGAAGGCGTCCAACGGCTGGAGTGTGACCTCTCGCGCCAGCTCGGGCGCTTTGATGATGTCCAAAATGCCGTAGCGCTCGCGCAGAGCGCGGTATTCGCTCATGTAGCGACCGGCTTGGCGCATCAACCAGACCGGCATGGCATCGACCGGCTGGCGGCGGCAAGCGCGCAGAAAACGGCTCTCGCTCAGGTCGGGCGGCGCGGCGGGCGCGCTGGGGGTGGCGTGTTCGCTCATCGGCTCAGCCCTCGGCAATCCATTGCGCCGCGTCGGGCGCAAAATAGGTCAAAATCATGTCGGCTCCGGCGCGCTTGATGCTGGTCAGGCTTTCGAGGGCGCACCGCTTCAGGTCAATCCAGCCGTTTTGCGCGGCGGCGTGCAGCATCGCGTACTCGCCGCTGACTTGATAGGCCGCCACCGGCAACTCGAAGCGCTGGCGCACGCTCAGCAACACATCGAGATAGGGCAAGGCCGGCTTGACCATCAGCATATCGGCGCCCTCGGCCACGTCCAACGCCACCTCTTTCAGCGCCTCGCGCCGGTTGGCAGGCGACATCTGGTATTGGCTGCGGTCGCCGAACTGGGGCGGGCTTTCGGCGGCCTCGCGGAACGGGCCATAAAACCCGCTGGCGTATTTGGCCGCGTAGCTCATCACCAGCACGTGGTCGAGCCCGTCACCGTCGAGGGCGCGCCGGATGACGCCGACCATACCGTCCAGCATCCCCGACGGGGCGATGATGTCCGCGCCCGCCTGCGCGTGCACCACCGACGCCTGTGCCAACAGGTCGAGCGTGGCGTCGTTGAGCAGATAGCCGTCCGGCAGGTGCGGGTTGTAGTGCGGGTCGCCCACGCGGTTGATGATGCCGCAATGCCCGTGGTCGGTATATTCGCAAAAGCACATGTCCGAAATCACGACCAACTCGGGCACAGCGTCCTTGATGGCGCGAATCGCGGTCGGGACAATGCCGTTGGGGTTGGTGTTGTCGGTGCCACAAG
>JALONY010000028.1 GCA_025454715.1 Anaerolineae bacterium | reverse complement strand
CACGATCGGGTACTTCACCTTCGTGCTGCCCAACGGTGATGAGGTCGTCGTCAGCCAGTTGGTCGCGTTCGTCCTGTTCGTGGTGTTCACGATGGGGTCGCTGTTGGTCACGGCGTGGCTGATTGCCAAGGGCTTGACCGCGTTGAACCGCGGGGTGAAGACCGCCAAGGTGGTCGGCAACCAACCGCTGAACGCCTTGCCGGAGGCCACCCCTGCCGGTCTATTGACGGCGGGTGACGGTGCCGAGGCGGCTGCCGTGGCCAAGCCTGCGTTCGATTGGCGGCGTTTGGTCATCGCCATCGTGACCGGCCTCGTGCTGTATCAATTGTTCTGGCACGCGCTGGTCGGTTGGATCATCCCGGGCGAGCCGATTCGCACGGTCGCTTCGGCGGTCAACGCGGTGCTGTTGCCCATCCTGATTTTCTACACCAAGCGCGTGTTGTGGACGATTGGGTATGTGGCGCGTGGGGTTGCGTGGTTGTTGCGCGGCCTGCCCTCGTTCTTGGGTCAGAAGTAGAGGTGATGTGAGATGAGTGAAATTACCCTCCACGAATCGAAGCAACCCGCGTTGTTGCCGCCCAAGGAAGAGGCCATCCGCCACGACAATTACAAGTTCGCCATGTGGCTGTACTTGGCCAGCGAGGTGGTCTTGTTCGCGGTCTTGATTGGCGGCTTCGTGCTGTGGCGCATCCAATTCCCCGACATGGTCAAGCAACTGCACGACACGCTGGGCGTGGTGCTGGTCTCGGCCAACACGTTCCTGTTGCTCACCAGCTCTTGGACGATGGTGATGGGCTTGCGCGAAATCATGCGCGACAACGTGCCGGGCTTGCTGCGTTGGTTCGGCATCACCGCGATTTTGGGCGTGGTGTTCATGGTGCTGCAATACGTCGAGTACCGCGAATTGGCGCACCTCGGCATCACGCTGGACTTCGCGGGCAGTGCCAGCGAATACGCGGGCTTGGGCGTGCGGTTCTATAGCGCGACCTTCTTCCACGGCGTGCACGTGTTCGTCGGGGTGATTTGGTGCCTGTTGGTGATGCAGCGCGCTCGCCGCGGCGCATTCAGCAGCAAGCGCTATACCGGCGTCGAGGTGTTCGGCCTGTACTGGCACTTCGTGGACGTGGTCTGGATCATCATCTTCACGTTGTTCTACTTGGTCTAAGGGGAGACGAGCAACCATGACCGACCACAGCCACAGCCAGCACCACTCCGAGGCGGCGCACCAAGACGCGCACGCCCACGATGACGCCCACGCCGAAATCTTGGCCGAGACCACGACCATCATGGGGCGCACCCTGCCGTTCCCGTTGTATACGGTCATTTTCGGGGTGTTGGGCATCCTGACGTTGTTCGAAATCATCATTGCCGAGGTGTTCACCAGCTGGGTGAAGGTGGTGGCGTTGCTGGCCATCGCCATCGCCAAGTCGGCCTTGGTGGTGATTTACTACATGCACCTCAAGACCGATAGCAAGATTTTCACGGCGGTGTTGCTGGTGCCGGTCTTCATCGTGACGGTCTCGTTGCTGTTCCTGACCATCACGCCGTATGGTGCCGCGTACTAAGCGCGACCGAATGACGTGGTTTCGACCCAATCACGCGGGGGGCGGCTGTGCCGTCCCCTTTTTTGTTGTCTGGCGGTCATCTGAGGAGGTAGGGCTATGGAGCTCGATTTGACCGGCAAGGTGGCGGTGGTGACGGGTGCGGCGCACCGCGTCGGGCGAGCCATCGCCTTGGAGCTGGCGGGGCGCGGCATGAACGTGTTGGTGCATTACAACAGCACCGCCCCCGAAGAGACGGTGCGCGACATCCGCGCTTTGGGCGTGGCTGCCGAGGCGCAACAGGCCGACGTGAGCACCGCGCAGGGCGTCGAGGCGGTCTTTGGCGCGGTGATGCGCCATTTCGGGCGGCTGGACGTACTGGTCAACAGCGCGTCGGTCTTTCCGGCGGGGCGTTTGGACGAGACCTCGTTGGAGACGTGGCAAAACGCGCTGGACGTGAACCTGACGGGGCCGATGCTGTGCACGCAGGCGGGTGCGTCGCTGATGCGCCAGAACGAGGGCGAGGGCGGGTGCATCGTCAATATTTGCGATGTGGGCGTCTCGAGGCCGTGGGCGGCGCGGGCGGCGCACGGGGTGAGCAAATCGGCCTTGTGGATGCTGACCCAGACGGCAGCCGTGACCTATGCGCCCGAAATACGGGTGAATGCGGTGATGCCCGGGCCCGTCTTGGCACCCCCCGGCATGAGTGAGGCGCGCTGGGCGCAGATTGGGCAAGACTTGACGTTGTTGGGGCGGGCGGGCGCTGCCGAGGACGTGGCGCGGGCGGTCGGTTATCTGGTGCGCGAGGACTTCATCACGGGGGCATTGCTGCCGGTCAACGGTGGGGAGCACCTGAAATGGTGAGCGGGTTTCTGAGCGTCGGGTGCGTTAAGGGCGGGCAAGTTGACGCGCCCCAAGAACACGCACTATAATCTGCTGTATACCTCACCGTATGGCGTGACGTTAGGCCGTTTTGGCCACTGAAATGAGGGTGATTGGATGCCCATTCAAGGCAATCTGCGTGACTTTAGCACCACACAATTGTTAAACCTGATTAACCTGTCGGGGCGGACGGGCATCCTGCGCGTGTTTGAAGGTATGCCTACGGGTGAGCGAGACTCCAACGGCAACGAGAAGCTGCAAGCGGGCAAAGAGCGCGCGCAGGTCTTGTTTCGGGCGGGGAAGCTGGTGTATGCCTCGGTGGTCGGGCAGATGAACGACCTGATTGCCGTGCTGAACAAGGGCGGCAAGCTGACCGAGAACCAAGCCAAGGTGCTGCGCGAGCGCGCCAAGGGCACCGGCGATAAGGCGCTGGCCATGCGCTTGATTGGCGCCAACTACGTCACGCGCAACGACATCGTGGCGTGCGTGCAACAATACGTGCTGGACATCGTGTATGGGGTGATGGTCTGGAACCGTGAGCCGTTCCGGTTCGACGAGAACGTCAACGTCGATGCCGCCGACCGCATCCTCGTCCCGATCGACATCCAGAATGTCATCATCGAGGGCACGCGCCGCCTAAAGCAGATGGACGAAATCGCCAAGCACATCGACAACCTCGATTTGTGCTTGCGCTTCCCGGCCAACCCCAAAGAGAAATACGAGGGGGTCAACCTGAGCGTGGAAGAGTGGCGCGTGGTGCAGTACGTCAACCCGAAAAACACCATCCGCCAAATCGCCAAGGCGCACAACATGTCCGAGTCGGAAATCCGCCGGATCGTGTATGGCCTCGAGCAGGCGGGGTTGGTGGAAATTGTGCGACCGGCGACCACCACGCGCAAAGACACCGCGGCTGGCACGACCGGTGGCCGCCCACCGCGCCCGAATACGCAGCCCCAAAAGCAGGTGGTCAACCGCCTGATCGACAAATTGCGCTCGATGGGTTGAGAGACCTCTATTGTCGTATTGGGCAAGCCGCGTTATAGTCATCATAATAAGTTTATCCGGCGCGATGCTGCGCAGACATGGTATCGGCAACTTATCAGAAAGCATGGGCTGACACGATGCAGACGGTCAAGATGGTCATCACGGGGCCATACAGCTCTGGCAAAACAGAGTTTATCCGCTCAATCAGCGAGATTGACGTGGTTTCCACCGAGCGGGATGTCACGACAGAAGCGGAACGCCGTGAGAAGGGCGCAACCACGGTTGCGATGGACTTTGGCCGCATCACTGTCGATGACGATTTGGTGCTCTACCTGTTCGGGACGCCCGGGCAGCGCCGCTTCGACTTCATGTGGGAAATTTTGGCCGAGGGCATGTTGGGGTTCATCGTGATGGTGGACAGCAGCAAGCCGGAGACCTTCCGCGAGGCCAAGAGCATCCTCGAGACGTTCCGCGCCTACGCGCCGACCCCGTATGTGGTGGCGGCCAACAAGCAAGACCATCCCGATGCGTGGTCGCCCGACGACCTGCGGATTGCGTTGCGGATTGACCCCGAGGTCAAGTTGTTGCCGTGCGTGGCGCGTGAGCGCACCAGCGTGCGTGACGTACTGCTGGAACTGCTGTACGCCATCCTCGAGGACATGGAAGAGCAAGAATAACGCCGAGCCGCACGCTCGCACGTTTTGCGTTCGGGTGACTCACCGAGATAAGGACTCTTGTGCCGACCCTCGTAACCGATCAGGGCAACATTCACTATGAGACGTTGGGCCGAGGCCGCCCTGTGCTGTTGTTGCACGGGTGGCTCGGCTCTTGGGCGTTGTGGCGCCGGACGTTGGAAGAACTGTCCGGTGAATTTCGATTTTATGCGTTGGATCACTTGGGGTTCGGCGAGAGCCGCGACCGCGCCCAACGTTTCACGGTCGAGCAGTATATCGCGTCGGTCGGGCAGTTCATGGATCGGCAAGGCATCCAAAAGGCGGCCTTGGTCGGCCACTCGATGGGCGGCACGGTGTCGTTGGGGGTGGCGGCCAGCCGCCCCAGCCAAGTGGTGAAGGTGTGCGTGATTGGCTCACCCATCGTCGGCTCGTCGCTGGCGCCGTTGCTCAAGCTGAGCGGCTACGACTGGGCGGCGCGGGTGATGTGGACGTTCCCGTCGCTCCTGCTGTTGTTCCTGAAGTATTATGCCTACTGGATTGCCAACGACGGCAAGGCGCTCAGCGAAATGATGGTCTCGGACGTGTCGAAAATCGGTGCCGAGCCGTTCTTCATGTCGATTGCCACGTTGCGCCGCACCGACCTGCGCCAGACGATTGGGGGGTTGCAGATGCCGATTTTGGGGATTTATGGCCCCAAGGACAAAATCGTGCACCCCAACCAAGCCAAGGTGTTGCAACAGCACGCGCCCAATAGCGAAATTGCGTGGTTGGAGAACTCGGGGCATTTCGTGATGATGGACGAGCCGGAGCGCTTCCACGATGTCTTGCGCCAGTTCTTGAACCGCTCGACCGGTACGACGGGCGAGATTCAACTGCCCAAATAGCGCATCTGCGCGGCTTGATTTATACTAAGCACAGCACGGGGTAGGAGGGATGTCCTGCCCTCATCACGTCGTGACGAGGTCTCGAGTGGCCGTCGTATGAAGGAGGCAGACCGATGCCGATGTACCGGTATATCATCGAGGACACGCGCCATGTGCCGCCGTTCAACGAACCCGCCAGCCAGTTGACGGTCGGCATCGAGCCGCTCAAGATTCACCATGAGAACGTGGTGGCGCAGGTGATGGGCACGCAGGTGGCGCTGGGGCCGACCCTGCACGGGCGCGAGGACTTGCCGCAGGTCAAGGGCGAGGCGGTGGTCTACCGCGACAGCTTGTGGTTCGATAAGGAATTCTTGGCCTATTTCATCCACCATGCGCGCAAGACGGGCAAGGCCTGCCGTGCCGCTTTTCCGGCCAGCGATAAGGCCTTCCACAACTATACCGTGCCGCTGACCAAGGGCTTCGAGGTCACGATGGACATGGCCTCGCGCAGCATCTTGTTCTTGTGCGACTTGTGGTATTTCCCCAACGGGTACTCGCCTGAGATTACGCCGGTGGTCGTGCCCAGCGAGGCGCGAGAAATCGGCTTTTACACCGTCCCCGACTTCATGACGATGAAGCAAGGCGACCTGACGCACTATGCGCCGATGCGGGCGGTGATGTCGGTCGAGAGCTGGGTGCACGTGTATTTCGCCAGCATCATCTTCAGCAATTTTGCGCGTGCGGCGCGGCTCGACCTCAAGATTAACGAGAGCGTGGGGGCGCGCCTGAAGATGTTGTGGCACGCGATGGTCGAGCAAAAGCAGTTGCTGAGCGCGTCCGGCGCGGTCAAGATTGGCAAGAACTGCGATATCGACCCGTCGGCCATCATCCGTGGGCCGGCCTCGATTGGCGACAATTGCGCGATTGGGGCGGGGGTCATCCTCGACAATTGCACCATCGGCGACAACGTGACCATCGACGCAGGCTGCACGCTGATGATGAGCAGCGTAGGCAACAACTGCTTCTTGCCGTTCCGCGCCTCGCTGTACCTGACGCAGGTGATGGAGAACACCATCATCGCCCAGAATACGTGTTTGCAGATGTGCGTGGTCGGGCGCAACAGCTTCGTGGGTGCCGGTAGCACCTTTACCGACTTCAACCTGATTGCCCAAAAGCCGATGCGCGCCGCCAACATCGATGGCGAGCTGCAATCGGTCGGTCAAATCGTGCTGGGTAGCGCGGTCGGGCACAATTGCCGCATCGGGTCGGGGATGGTGGTCTTCCCCGGGCGCATGATTGAGTCGGACGTGGTGTTGGTGGCGGGGCAGCACCGCCGCGTGATTACGCGCAGCATCGGTTATGAGGAAAGCGACCACCACACGGTGCGCTTCGGCGACGTGCACAAGCGCTTCTATCCACGCCGTGACGAGCGTGAGTTTGAGCTGAACGACGAATGGTAATGCCGACGACACAGAGGGGTATCGACTGATGGCGGACGATCCCAAAATCTACCAAGACGGCGTCTATGAGATGCTGTGGGACTGCAAGTTTTGCGGGACGGAAAAATTGCTGGGCAAGACCCACAAATTTTGCCCGTCATGCGGGGCGACCCAAGACCCCGAATGGCGTTATTTCCCGTCGGACGCCGAAAAGGTGGCGGTCAAAGACCATGTGTTCGTCGGTGCCGACAAGACGTGCCCCGCTTGTAACACGTTGTTGGCGGGCAACGTCGAGTTTTGCACCCGTTGCGGCGCACCCCAGACCGACGCCGCCCAAGCCAAATTGCTCGAAAGCCGCACCCGTGCCGAAAGCGAGACGTTCGAGCGGGAAGACCGCGATGCGCGCCAAGTGGCCGAGGCACGTGGCCTGAACACCCCAGCGCCGACGCCCAAGCGTGGGTTGCCGTGGTGGGGCTACGCGCTGATTGTGTTGGTGGTGGCGGGCATCGGGTTTGGGCTGTATGCCGCCTTCGCCAAGCGCGAGGTGGTCGGGACGGTCGAATCGTTCGCGTGGGAGCGCACCATCAGCATCGACCGCTTCAGTGTGGTGCCGTCGCGCAGTTTGTGCGATGCGATGCCGTTGGACGCTTACAGCGTATCGCGCAGTTATGAGCAGGTCGGCTCGCGCAGTGTGCCGGATGGCGAGACGTGCAACGTCCGGCAGGTCGATCAGGGCGATGGCACGTTCCGGCAGGAGCGGGTGTGCACCACACGCTACCGCGAGGAGCCGGTCTACGATTACGTGTGCTCCTACTCGGTCAATCGCTGGGTGCCCGGGCGCACCGCCGTGGCCAACGGCGATAAGTCCAGCGCGATTGTCTGGCCGAACCCGAATTTGTCGTGCGGGGGCACCGGCGTGACGCTGGGCTGTGAGCGCGAGGCGGCGCGGCGCGAGGCGTATACCCTCAACTTGCGCTCCGGCGAAGAACGTTATGCGTGCGATGTGCCGTTCGCGATGTGGGACGGGGCGCGCATCGAGCAAGCCTTCAATTTCCAAGTCGGGGTCGTGTTCAACAACCCCGATTGCGGCACGATTAAACCGGCGGGCGGCTGAGCCGCGAACGGGGTTAGCGCTCTGGGTGGCGCACGTCCTCGATTCGCAGTTGCACGTTGCGACGGTCTTTCCATTCGTTGATTTCGAGCGTGAAGGCGACATCGACCTCTTCACCGGCCTGAGACGCCCAATGCCCGAGGTTGAACCCGATGGCGTCGAGGGCGGGCTGACCTGCGCGGGCGACCCGTAGCTTGAGGTGTTTGTCGTCGCGCCCGACGGTGCGCGCTTCGAGCACGCGGGCGCGGTGGATGGCGAACAAGGGCTGACGGTTGGCGTTGCCGGTCGGCTCCAGCTTGCCCAAGACCTCGACCAATTCCTCGTTGATGTCGTGGACGTTGAGCGCGGCGTCGATTTCGAGCGTGGGGGCGACATCGTGGCCGCGCAGGGCGTCTTGGGCGAGGCCGGTCAGGCGGTCACGCAGGGCGGGGATGTTGTCGTTGCGGACGGTGAAGCCCGCCGCCAGCGCGTGCCCCCCGTGCCGAACCAACAAATCGGCGCATTGGTCGAGGGCGCGGGTGATGTCGAATTGCGGGATGCTGCGGCACGAGGCGCGGCTTTCGTCGGCACCGCGCTCCATCACCACCGCAGGCAGGTAAAACTCTTCGACCAAGCGGCCAGCCACCAGCCCGACGATGCCGGATTCGAGGTGCTCATGCCCGGCAAAGATGATCGGGGTGCCGCCGATGTCGCCCAGCTCGGTGCGGATGAGGTCTTGGGCGGCGCGGGTTTTCTCTTGTCGCAACACGTTGAGGTCTTGCAATTTGTTGGCCCACGGCAAGGCCTCGTCGTAGGTGTCGGCGGCCAGCAAGCTGTAGGCGGTCATGGCGCTCTCGAGGCGACCTGCGGCGTTGATGCGGGGGCCGAGCGTGAAGCCGATGGTGCCGGTATTGACCTCGGCGGGCGGCACACCGGCCACCTCGAGCAGGGCGCGCACGCCCGGGCGCTCGGCGCGGCGCAGCACGTCGAGGCCGCGCTGCACCAAGGAGCGGTTTTCGGCGCGGTCGAGTGGCATCAGGTCGGCCACGGTGCCGATGGCCACGAGGTCAAGCCACTGGCTGAGGTCGAGGTCACGGGCGCGGGCGCGCTCATCGCCCCGTCCGTTGTGCTCGGTGGCGAGGCGTAGCGCGTCGATGACCTTGAACGCTACGCCGACGCCAGCCAACATGTCTTCGGCGTAGCCCTCGCGCTTGCAATTGATGACCGCGTAAGCGTTGGGCAGCTCGGGGCCGAGTGCGTGATGGTCGGTCACGATGATGTCGATGCCACGGGAGCGGGCATAGGCGATTTCGTCGAGGGCGCGGATGCCGCAATCGACCGTGATGATGAGGCGGTGCCCCTCGGCGTGCAGCCGGTCGATGGCGTCTTGGTTGAGGCCGTAGCCCTCATCCACGCGCTTGGGGATGTAGGCGCGGACGTGCTTGGCACCCAAGCGGCGCAGGCTTTGCACCATCAGGGTGGTCGAGGTCACGCCGTCGGCGTCGAAGTCGCCATAGACCACCATCGGCTCGTCTTTGGCCAAGGCTTGGCGCAGGCGGGCGATGGCCTTGGGCATGTCGGGCATCGTCATCGGGTTGTGGCGGACATCGGCGCTGTTGAGGAAGCGTTGGGCGGTTTCGGGGGTGGTCATCCCACGGTTATAGAGCACCTGTGCCAAGATCGGGTGCATCCCGCGGTATTGGCGGAGGAGGTCGGGCGGCGCGGGCGGCGCAATCACCCAGCGTTTGGTCTTTTGGGGCGCAGTCATCTCGGGCGATCTTACTTTCTATTCATTTTAGATGCTTGGATGGTAACACGCACAGGCGCGCCGCGGCAACTGCTGTGCCGCTGGGCGGTTTGCCCCAAAATGGCGTGCAAAGCGGGCGTGGTATGTTACAATAGACCAAACTTATCAGTGCGCGTTAGCGCGGGTTCGTGCACGTTTTGCCGAGACGCCTGCCGTGATAACGGGTGATTGTGGAGAGCTGCAAACCATGAGTGTCGTATCTGCACGCTGGATTCCGTCTTTGAGGGGCACTGCCGCCAAGCCCATCACCCGTGAGCATCAGGTG
>JALONY010000393.1 GCA_025454715.1 Anaerolineae bacterium | reverse complement strand
GGTCGCAACGCCAGCCACGGCACGGTCTGCGCGAAGTCCGAGAAGTTGGCCACCACCGCCAACTGCCCACTGCGCGCAAAGGTCAAGACGTGCTTGTTGCCGCTGTTGAAAAAATACGTCTCGACCCCATCGAAGGCCGGTTCTTGGGCGCGCAGGCGCACCAAGCGCAACAAACGGGTGAACACTTGCGCGTGCGGGGCGTCGCCGCCGCGCTCCGCCTCGCTCAGGCGCGCCCAATCGAAGCGGGCGCGGTGCACCCAGCGCTCATCGTTGGCCTTGTGCGGGTCGGCCTTGAAGCCGTAATCGTTGAGCTGTGCCACCTCGTCGCCGCTGTAAATCAACGGGATGCCGCCCGCCGCAATCATCACGCCGTGCAGCATCACGATCCGGTCGATGGCCGCCGTCACCCACTCGGGGTTACGCACCTCCAACGCTTGCTCGAGGCCGGCCAACGCCGCCGCCGACCCGCAAATCCGCATGTCTTGGGTGATTTCGTTGTAATTGAACGGCAGGCCACGCGCATAAGAGCCCTCGAACTTGCCGGTATAGAACCGGTTGAGGAACTGCCGATGCCCAAACCCCTCGATGCCCAGCGCACGGGCGTCCTCGTCGGCGAACGACCAACCGATGTCGTCGTGACAGCGGATGTAATTGACCCACGCGCACCCGTCCGGCAACCCGAAGCGCCGCTCCATCGCATAGCGCAACAGCCCGACATCGCGGGTGGCCGCCGCCTCCCACAGCGACGCCATGTAGGTCGGGTTATAGCTGATGGGCGACTCGCCCGCGCTGATGTAGCTCACCACGTCGTCGGGGTGCACGATCGCCTCGGACTTGAACAGCAAGGCGGGCGCGACGATGCGCGCACAAGCGTTGTAGGCTTGGATGATGGTATGCACCTGCGGCAGGTTTTCGCAGCTCGTCCCCAGCTTCTTCCAGATGAAGGCGACCGCGTCTAGGCGCAACACCTCCACCCCCTGATTGGCCAAGTACAGCATCTCGCCCAACATCGCGCAAAACAGGTCGGGGTTGCCGTAGTTCAAGTCCCATTGGAAGGTGTTGAAGGTCGTCCACACCCACTGGCCGGTCTGCGGCAGGTACGTGAACGACCCGGGCGCTTGCTCTGGGAAAATCTCGCGCAGGTTCGGCTCGTATTGGTCGGGCAGGGTGCGGTCGGGGAACAAGAAATAGAATTTTTGATAGCGCTTATCGCCCGCCAGCGCCTTCTGTGCCCATGCGTGCTCATCCGAGGTGTGGTTGAACACGAAATCGAGCACCAGCGAGATGCCCTCGGCGCGCAAGGCGTCCGACAGGGCGGCCAATTCCGCCATCGTGCCCAGCGACGGGTTGACCTGCCGGAAGTCGCTGATGGCGTAACCGCCGTCGCTGTTGTCGGCGGGGGCGGCGAACAACGGCATCAGGTGGAGGTAGGTCACGCCCAGCTTCTTGAGGTACGGGATTTTGGCACGCACCCCCGCCAGCGACTCGTTGAACAAATCGACGTATAAGACATAGCCCAGCATCCCGCGCCGCTGGTACCAGTGCGGTTGCGCCACCCGTTGCGCGTCGAGGGCGCGCAAGCCCGCCGAGCGCTCCGCGAAGGCCGCGACCATCACATCGATCATCTGTTGGAGGTGATAAAAAAAGTCGTAGTGCTGCCCATACAGGTCGGCCAGCCCCGCGAACAAGCGCGGGAACTCGGCCTTCAGGCGCGGGACGAAGACCGCTTGGTCGGCCTCCGACAACCCCGCCCGCACCCGCGGCAACAACCGTTCGAGCGTCACATCGCGCTCATATTCAAAATCAACCATGTCCGTAAGCATCCTAAGTGTTGACAAGCGTCATCCTAAACAAACGCGCCCTCACGGGCTGAAACCGCTTCCATTGTACCGCAAATGCCCCGCACAAGCCCCGTATGTCCCAACAATTGGGGCAGGCAGTTGGGGCGCAGGTGCCGCCACGCCCTCATACTCCGCCCGACGCTAAAGCATCGGGCTAAAGCAGAGCAAGCCTCTGCGAGGCTGATGGGCGCGGGGGTGTGGCGGAATGTTAGCGATAAAACCCACACACAACGGGTCATGAGGTCTGCGCCAACAGACCAGCCCCTTGTGGGCTTGTTCTTCTCATAGCTGGGTGCTTTAGCGCCCAGCACCCACCGGCGGCCAGCCCGCCCCACAAGCCCCGTATGTCCCAACAATTGGGGCAGGCAGTTGGGGCGCAGGTGCCGCCACGCCCCGTGGGACGTGTTATACTGTAGCATGTGTTCAACGCGGCTTCACCGCACCCTCCGCACGGTTCGACCACCCCTACCCCAAAGGACAATTGTTTCATGGCAAACCTGTTCGAGAAAATCGCCCTCGAGGCCAACTCGCCCAAGGTGCTGGATGAGTACATCCGCCAAGTCGAGCGCAACCTCGAAGAACTCGAAGAATCGACCGCCAACGTCGGCGGTACGGTCAAGACCTTGCGCCGCAAGTACGAGGAGTTCACCGAGGCCGCCGACAAGCTGGACGCGCAAATCGACCAACTGATCGTGCAGGGGCGCGATGACCTCGCGATGGCCGCCCAAGCCCAGCTCAACACCAAGCGCGGCCTCGCTGCCGAATATCAGAAGCAGTGGGAGGAGCAAAACGCTCAATACGAGCTGATGTTGGGGATGCGCGCCAAATTGCAAGGCCGCCTCGTCAGCATCCGCCAAGAGCGCGAGCACCTGTTGGGCTTGCTCCAGCTGATGGAAGCCAAGAAGGTCGCGGCCAAGACCATGAAGAGCCTCGACCAGATCGCCAACATCGGCGACGAGCAAATCAGCAGCCTGTCGGAGTCCATCCGCACCCGCCTCGACCGCGAGGACGCCCGCCTCGAACAAGCCACGCGCAACGTCGCCGACCAAATCGACGACGCCGTCCGCAGCACCGAGCTGGAGCGCCAATTGGAAGAGCGCCGCAAGCGCCTGCTGAACAACCAGTAACCCCGCCCAACGCCACAGCGCGGGCGCGGTCATAGCGCCCCGCCCGCGCCCTTTTGCTCACCCCTCCCGACTCACCTCACCCGAAGCGAACGCCCATGTCACAACCAGAACCCACCCCACTGCGCCAGCGCGCCTTTGGCGCCATCCTCGGCAACGCCCTCAAAAGCCCGCAGTTCCTGTTTACCGTCGCCTTCACGCTGGCGCTGTATTTCGTGGTGGGTGATGCCACGTTCATCCCCGGCTGGCAAAACTGGTTTTGGCTGGTGGGGGGTGGCCTCGCCGCCACCGGCTTCTTGGTCTCTAGCCTGACCGACCCCGAGGCCGCCCAGCAAGCGGTCAACAAGATGTTCGAGGAAAACCTGAACCTCGACCGCATCAAGAACCGCGTCGCCCGCCAGCACGTCGAAAAGGCGCTGGAATACCGCACCCAGATGCTGGAATTGGCGCAACGGGCGAAGGGCGCACTGCGCGTCAACCTGCTCCAGACCGTGGACGACGTGAACCGCTGGATTCAGGGGATGGTCGATTTGTCGTTGCACCTCGACCAATACGCCGACAACCAATTGGTCGCCCGCGACATCAAAGAGGTGCCGCAACGCATCGGCAAGGTCAAGCAGCGCATCGAGTTAGAAGCGCGCAAGCCCAACAGCGAGGCGGTCGTGACCGAGCTCCAACGCCAGCTCGACGCCTTGCAACAGCAACTCGAGAACCTGCAAGCCGCCACCACCAACGCCAAGCGCGCCGAAATCCAGCTCGAGACCGCGCTGGCCTCGCTGGGCACCATGTACTCGCAGATGTCGCGGCTGGGCACGTCCGAGGTCGATAGCAGCAAGATGCAGCGCCTGCGCAGCGACATCCACGAAGAGGTCTCCAGCCTACAAGACCTGATCCACGCGATGGACGAGGTACAATCCAGCGGCCAAGCCGAAATCGTCGAGGCCGAGGCGCGCCGGATGCGCTTGTCCTAACGCGCCCCCACGAACGCGGCCACCCGCGCAAACACATCCTCGCACTCCATATCCTGCGTCAGGATGTGGCTGGACTGTTGAGCCGCGCCGGTCAGGCCGCCCTTGAGCGTGTCGAGGTTGCCGATGGGCACGACCGCATCGACCTGCGAATAGAGCGCCAGCACCGGCGCACGCACCGCGCCCAATAGGCCGAGCGTCTCGTCCATCAGCAACGCCAGTTGCTCCAGCGCGGCGGTTGACCACTTGCCATAGCGCACCCGCCCAAGCACCGGCTCACCCCGCCGCGCCTGCTCTTGGGCGATGTAGTCGGCGAACGGCCCACGGTCGGTTTGGTCGCTATACGGGCGCAGGCGCTTGCCGACCTTGAGGGCTTGCGCCGAAAACCCCGGCAACACCAGCGGCGCGGCCATCGCCACCACCCCATCGACCTCGGCTTTGGCCGCCACGTTCAGCGCGATGCAGCCGCCCATCGACAAGCCCGCCACCACCACGCGGTCACACTGGGCGCGCAACACGTGCAGCGCGTCGAAGGCCGAGGCCAGCCAATCCCAATAGCGGGCGCGGCTCATGTCCTCCGGCTGGGTGCCGTGGGCGCTCAGGCGCGGGGCATACACGGTGTGGCCTTGCGCGGCGAGGTGCTGCGCCAGCCATACCACCTCGTGCGGGCTGGCGGTGAATCCGTGCATCACCACCACGCCAGTGGCACCACCACGGGCAAAAAACGGCTGTGCGCCGTCCATCAAAGGGCTACGCGGCATGGGACTTTCCTCTCGTTCGGTTGCGGGGGCGTCGGACTCTGTTTAATATAGCAACCGGACGACGCAGACGAAACGACAAACCCGCATGACCACACGCTTGCTCACCGTGCTCTCACTCCTGCTGATTGGCCTGTTGGCCGCCCCTGCCCACGCGCAAGAGGACGGCCTGAACCTGCCGACCGAGCTATATACCCTGCTGCGCGATGGCAGCATCGAGCGCTTCGGCTTGGGGGCGGCGGGGGTGGCCGAGGTCACGCCCGAGGCCAGCGCCCCCGCCGTCGATTTCGGCCTGTCGCCCGATGGGGTGTGGATTGCCTACCGCACCGACGCGGGCGCACTGGAGGTGTACAACATGGTCACCCCCGAGACGCGCAGCATCGACCCCGAGGCCGGATACCCGCCCTACCGTGGCCGTGGCGAAAGCATCGCATGGTCGCCGGACGGCGCGGCGCTGGCCTACACCCGTGACGGCGGCCTGCGCGTCACGTTTTTCGACGGTGGGCAATCCGACGTGCCCGTCTCGCCCTTGCTCGGCCTGATGTGGTCGCCCGATGGCAAATACTTGGCCGCCGAGGCCGAAAACGATGTGTGGTGGGTCTATCGGCGCGATGGGGTGCAGATGGTCTTGCACGCCGCGCTCCCCTCGTCACGCGGGGCGGCGTGGGTCAGCCCCAGCCTGCTGATGATTGCGCCCGCCGAGGGCGGCTTGGCGGTGATGGACGTGGCCAACGCC
>JALONY010000392.1 GCA_025454715.1 Anaerolineae bacterium | reverse complement strand
CGCTCAAGACGGGTCGGTCAGCAACCGGTAGCCGATGCCGCGCACCGTCTCGATGAGGGCGGGCGAGCCATGCGCCACCAAGATTTGGCGGGCGTGGCTGATGTGCACATTGAGCGTGCGGGTGTCTTGGGTATAGTCGGTGTCCCACACGGCGCGCATCAGCTCGGCGCGGTCGATGGTCTGGTTGGGCTGGCTCAGCAAGACCGCGAACAGGGTGGCCAGCTTGGGGTTGAGCTGGGTACTATGCCCATTGGCCGAGAGCAACCGCCGCTCGAGGTGCAATTGCACCCCCCCGACCGCCAAGATGTTCTCCGTGGGCGGGTCGAGCAACTTTTGCAGGTGCAGCAGCAGCTTGCGCGCCGTGAGCGGGTGGTGCAGCGTCAGGTCGGCACACGCGCTGACGCCCAACGCGGCTTGCGCGCCCAGCAACCGCACGATGGCCGCCGCAGGAACCACCGCCCGCAAGCCCTTGCACACGCGCTCACCGGTGGTGCGTAGGCTGGCCGCGTCCACAATCACGAGGCGCGGCACCAACGCCGCGGCTTGCTCCTGCCCGTCCTTACCGCTCACCACGGCGTGCAATTCCCAGCGCTTGGCCAGCGCCTCGACCAATGGCCGCGACTCTTTGGCGCTGGCGCGCCCGATGAACAAGATGCGGGGCGGTGATTGCATGGGTCGAAACTCCGAGTGGGCGTGCAAAGCGGGGCAGATATGCGGCATAATCGCATGAACTGATAGACCGTAATTGTAGGGCAAAAAGGCGGACGCGGCACGATGAAGTTTCAGATGGATCAGACGGTAAAGCAGCTCGACTCGTATCACGTGGTCAGCCTCGCGCAGTGGGTGGCCGACCAAGCCGCCCTCATTCAGCAAATCCCCGCGCCCACCTTCATGGAGCAACGCCGCGCCGAGTACGTGCGCTCGCGCTTCGTCGAGATGGGCTTGCAAGAAGTGTCCGACGACGCCCTGTACAACGTCTATGGCCGCCTCCCCGGGCGTTACCCCGCCCTGCCCGCCCTGATGGTGGTGGCGCATACCGATACCGTGTTCGGCCCCGAGACCGACCTGAGCCTGCGGCGCGTCGGCGACTCGTTGCACGGCGCGGGCATCGGCGACAACAGCATGGGGGTGGCCGGTTTGTTGGGGGCACTCCATTACCTAACCACGCGCAACCTACAACTGGAGCGCGATGTGTGGTTCGTCGCCACCTCGTGCGAGGAGGGCTTGGGCGACCTGAAAGGGATGCGCGCCGCCTTCGAGCGCCTACAAGGGCAGATTGCCGGGGTGATTAACCTCGAGGGCTTGGCGCTGGGGCACATCTATCACGCCGGTATCGCGGTCAAGCGCCTGCACATCACCGCCCAGACCGGCGGCGGGCATAGCTGGCTGCATTTCGGTCGCCCGTCGGCCATCCACGCCCTGATGCAGCTCGGTTCCAAAATCAGCGCCCTCAAGCCGCCCCAACGCCCGCGCACCACCTTCAACATCGGCATCGTCGAGGGCGGCACCTCCATCAACACGATTGCCCCCAGCGCGGGCATGTGGCTCGATTTGCGCTCGGAGCAAACCGACGCCCTGACGGTCTTGGAGCGCGAGGTGCGTAACCTCGTCAACCACATGACCACCGACGAGGTACGCTTTCGGGTCGAGGTGGTCGGCGACCGCCCAGCGGGCTATTTGTCGCCGGAACACCCGCTGGTGCAGGCCGCCATCGAGTCGCTGGGCTACGTCGGGATGCGCGCCGTGTTGGAGACCGGCAGCACCGATGGCAACGTGCCACTGGCGGCGGGCTGCCCGACCGTGACGGTCGGCATCACCCGCGGGGGCAACGCGCACCGCCTCGACGAATATGCCGAGATTGCGCCCATCCGCGAGGGCATGATCCACCTGCTGATGTTGCTCATCACCGCGGCGCGTGCCGACGCCGGTATCGTCTGAGGCGGGCGGATGAGGCACACGCCCCTTGTGCTATAATCACACCCCGACGTTTGGCCACACGGGGGAGAGATTTGGCGATGTTGAGGCGGTTTTTGCTGTATTTATCGACGGCGCGCTGGGCGAGAGCCTTGATGAGCCGGTTTTTCTTGGCGCGGCGGGTGGCGCGCCGGTTCGTGGCCGGCGAGTCGCTGGATGAGGCGTTGCGCGTGACGCGCACCCTCAACGCCGACGGCCTGCTGGTCACGCTCGATTATTTGGGCGAGAGCGTCGAGAAGGCCGAGGACACCCGCGAGGTGGTCGAGACCTACACGCGCATGATTCAGGCCATCCACGCGCAAGACTTGGACAGCGGCGTCTCGCTCAAGCTGACTCACCTCGGCCTCGACATCGCCGAAGACCTGTGCGTGGCCAACCTGCGCCACATCTTGCAGGCCGCCAAGAGCGCGGGCAGGTGACCATCGACATGGAAAGCACCGCCTATACCGACGTGACCCTGCGGATTTACCGCACCCTGCGCGACGAGTACGGGTTCGACAACCTCGGCACGGTGATTCAAGCATACTTATACCGCAGCCGCGAGGACATGCGCCAACTGGCCGACGAGGGCGCGCACATTCGCTTGTGCAAGGGTGCATACCTCGAGCCCGAGACGGTCGCCTTCCCCGAAAAGGCCGATGTCGATGAGCAATACCGCCAGTTGGTCGAGGATTACGTGCAGGCGCCTGCACCCGCCTATTTGTGCATCGCCACCCACGACGAGGCCATGATCCAATCGGCGCGGGCGACGGTGGCGCGCCATAGCGTGCAGCGTAACCGCTTCGAGTTCCAAATGTTGTATGGCATCCGCAGCAGCCGCCAGCTCGAGCTGGCACGCGAGGGCCCCTATTTCATGCGCCGCCTCGCGGAGCGCCCCGCCAACCTGTGGTTCTTTGCCAAAAGCCTGTTCTCTCGCTAAAGTTGTGCCTGTGTGTACGGGAAAGCCGCCCGCCCCCGCCGAGGGTGGCGCGGCTTCTCGCTAAAGGCAAAACTTTTTTGGGAGAGATATCGAGATGTCCGATTTTCAGATTAACACCCATGACTGGGTGTACCCGTCCGAGGCGGTCAAGGCGCGGGCGGTGGTCAAGGACGACACGGCCTTGTACGCCGAGGCCGTCGGCGACATCGAGGGCTTCTGGGGCAAGCGCGCCGCCGACTATGCGTGGTTTGCGCCGTGGACGCAAGTGCTCGACCGCTCCAAAGCCCCGTTTTACCGCTGGTTCGTCGATGCTAAGGTCAATATCGTGCACAACGCGCTCGACCGCCATATCGCGGCGGGCATGGGCGAACGGGTAGCCTATCATTGGGAGGGGGAGCCGGGCGACACCCGCACCATCACCTACCAATGGCTGTACGATGCGGTCAACCAGTTCGCCAACGTGTTGCGCGGCTTGGGCGTCAAGAAGGGCGATACGGTCGCCATTTACATGGGGCGCGTGCCCGAAATCCTCGTGGCGATGCTGGCCTGCGCCAAAATCGGCGCGCCGCATACGGTGGTGTATGGCGGCTTTAGTGAGCAAGCGTTGGCCGACCGCATCAACGACGCCAAGAGCCGCGTGCTGGTGACCTGTGACGGGGCGTGGTTGCGCGGTAAAACCGTCAACCTGAAGGACATCGCCGACCTCGCGGTCGAGAAGACGCCGACCATCGAGCATGTGGTGGTCTACCAGCGCACTGGGCAAGCCGTGGCGTGGGCGGACGGGCGCGACCAGTGGTGGCACGACCTGATGGCGACGGCCAGCACCAGCGCCGAGACCGAGGTGATGGACGCCGAAGACCCGCTGTTCATCCT
>JALONY010000391.1 GCA_025454715.1 Anaerolineae bacterium | reverse complement strand
TCGGTCTGGCTGCCGTTAATCGGGTGCTCGACCGAGCCATCGGCGCGACGGCGCAAAATCACCGTCTCGTTGTGGCGGCTGGTCATCGTATAGACCGCCTGCGATTGCATCATCTTGCGTTGCTGGCGGTAGGTGTCGCTACCGTCCGAGGTCGCCTTCAACGCTTCGGCCTCGCGATCGAGCGCGGCGCTCTCCTCTTGCATCGCGTCATTGGCCGAGACGACCGATTGCTTTATCTCGCGGGCGACCTGCTCCAGCACCTGCGAGGCCTCTTGGAATTTGCCATTATCGGCCAGCGTCACCGCGCTACGGCGGGCTTGTGCCGCCTTCAGCAACATGACCTGCTGCGAGACCTCGGTATTGACGCGGCGGGTCGGCATGACCGCATCGCGAGAGATGCTGATGTCGATGTCGCGCTCGATGACCACATGCTGGGTGCCGGTCTCGCTCAGTTGGTCGTAGGCCACGCGCACATGCGCGACCTTGATGCGCCCCTCGGCCACCTGCGTGGGCAACATGAACTCCAGCACCAGCGCCTTGACCTCGTCCCCGAACAAATCGCCCATCCGGTAGACCTTGCCACCGACCGCCGCGTCCTCGGCATAGGCGTTCATCTGGCGCGCCGCCCCCGCAAACGTGCCGGTCAGCGTCACGCTCAGGTTTTGCCCGACCAGCGACAGCAACCCCGACAACTCTTCTTGCAAGATGACCGGCATCATCTCGGCATTTTCGATGTAGTAATACGCCCCACCGCCCGCATTGGACATCTGGATGAGCAGGTCTTCGTTGAAGTCCTCGCCCAAGCCCATCGTGGTCGTGCTCACGCCGTCATAATACTTCTGCTTGGCGAACGCAATCAGCTTTTCGGTGTCGGTCACACCGCGGTTGGCCAACCCGTCGCTAATCAAGATGACGCGGTTGGTCTGCTCGGGGTTCAGCCCTTGCATCACCAGCTTGACGCCCTCCAGCCACCCGCCGCTCAGGTTGGTCGCCCCCCCGGGGGTAATGCGCTGAATTTGCTGGTTGATGATGTCCTTGCGCTGCACCTTCTCAGGCGGCAGCAACACGCTCACCTCGTCGTTGTAGAGCACCACCGACAGGGTGTCGTTGATGCCGAGGTTCTGAACCAACATCGCGGCGGCGCGGCGGGTATAATCAATTTTCGCCCCCGCCATCGAGCCGCTCCGGTCAACCACCAAGCTCAGGTTCAGCGGGCGGCGTCGGGCTTGGTGAGTAGCGGGCTCGCCCTTCACCAAAACCATCACATACAGCCGAACCGGTTGGTTCAGCGGAAACGTATCGTATTCCAACGCACAATCGACTTGCATGGTCACACCCTTACCGCACCACTGCCAAACGCTAACGATTGTAACACGTAACGACCTGCCGCACCCTTAAAGCGCTGGGGTGCGCGCCAGCCACTCGGTCGTCTGCTGATAGACCTGCCCAACGCGCAACACCTCCGACTCGCCCAATGGCGCCCCAATCAGTTGCAAGCCAATCGGCAGGCCACCGGAGTCGTAGCCACACGGCACGTTCAGGCCACACACCCCCGCGAGGTTGAGCGTGATGGTCAGCACGTCGGCCAAGTACATCGAGAGCGGGTCTTCGGTGTTCTCCCCAATCTTGAAGGCGGTCGTCGGCGAGGTGGCCGCCGCAATCACATCGACCTTTTGGAACGCCTCGTCGAAATCGCGCTTAATCAACGTGCGTACCTGCGACGCCTTGCCGTAGAACGCATCGTAATAGCCAGCGCTCAGGGCATACGTGCCCAGCATGATGCGCCGCTTGACCTCAGCACCGAAGCCCTGCCCACGGGTGGCGCGGTAATTCTGCCACATGTCGCCCTTTTCGACGTGCAAGCCGAAACGCACCCCGTCGTAACGGGCGAGGTTCGAGCTGGCCTCGCTGGTGGCCAGCAAATAATAGACCGGCAAGCCGTAACGGGTGTGCGGCAGGCTAATCTCGACCAGCTCGGCACCCAACGACTCGAGGTGGCGCAAGGCGGCGCGCACGCTGGCCTCGACCTCCGGCTGCATCCCCTCGACGAAATACTCGGCGGGGATGCCCACGCGCAAGCCTTTCAACGACTCGCCTGCGCCGCGCACCGCCCCGACGTAATCGGGCACCGCCTCGGGGCGGCTGGTCGCGTCGAGCGGGTCGTGGCCAGCGATAACCTGAAGCACCCGCGCCGCATCCTCGACCGTGTGCGCCATCGGCCCGACGCTGTCGAGCGACGAACCATAGGCCAGCAAGCCATAGCGCGACACGCGCCCATAACTCGGCTTCAGGGCGCTGATGCCGCAAAACGCCCCGGGCTGGCGGATACTGCCGCCCGTATCGGTTCCCAGCGTGGCTGCCACCATGCGCGCCGCCACCGCCGCCGCACTGCCACCACTGCTGCCGCCCGGCACGCGCTCCAAGTCCCACGGGTTGCGCTGCTGCCGCCCGGCACGCGCTCCAAGTCCCACGGGTTGCGCGTGACCTGATAAGCGCTGTTCTCGGTCGATGACCCCATCGCGAACTCGTCACAGTTCATCTTGCCGACCACCACCACACCGGCCTCCAGCAAGCGCCGGACGCTGGTGGCGTCGAACACCGGCACATACCCTTCCAAAATTTTGGAGCCCGCCGTGGTTTGTACGCCCTTGGTCGAGAGCACGTCCTTAATGCCGACCGGCACGCCCAGCAACGGGGCGCGCTCGCCCGCCTTGCGCCGTGCGTCGGCGCGCTCGGCATCGGCCAACGCCCGCTCGGGCGTCAGCGTGATGAACGCCCGCACCTGCGGCTCGACCTGCTCGATGCGCGCTAAATAGGCGCGTGTCACCTCGACCGAAGAAAATGCCCCCGACTCCAGCCCAGCGACGATGTCGCTGAGGGTCAGCGTGGTTACGTCCA
>JALONY010000390.1 GCA_025454715.1 Anaerolineae bacterium | reverse complement strand
GACATCGTCGGTGGCAAGATTCAGGACGTGCTGGACGTGGACGAGGACAGCATCGGCCTCGAAATCTACGCGCATCACCGCCGCCGCTACCTGCTCATCAGCGCCGATAACCGCGCCCCACGGGTGCACACCGTGCCCGACAAACTGCGGCGCGGCCTGCCCAAGCCGACCAACCTCGGCTTGTTGATGCGTCGCTACGTCGAAAATGGCGTGTTGTTGCACGTCAGCCAGCCGCCGTGGGAGCGCGTCTTGCAGTTCGACCTCAAAGGCCCCGAAGGCGAGGCGTCGCTCATCATCGAGCCGATGGAGCGGCGCGCCAACCTGTTGCTCGTCCAAGACGACATCATCCTCGATTGCTTGCGGCGGGTGGGGGCGGCAGATAACCGGATGCGTACCAGCCTCCCGGGTCGCCCGTATCAGCCGCCCCCGCCGATGCTCGACCGGCTCGACCCGTATGCGGTGACGGCGGACGACCTCGCGCAGGTGCTGACCGCCGTTGCCGACGACCCCAAACTGAAGGGCGCGCAAGCGCTCAGCCGCAAAATCCTCGGCCTCAGCCCGTTGCTGGCGCGTGAAATCGTGCATCGGGCGGCGGGTGCGGCGGACGCCCGCGCCAACACGCTCGACCCCGACGACCTCGCCGAGGCGATGCAGGCGGTGATGCAGCCGCTCAAACAGCGGGCGTGGCAACCGGGCGTGGTGGTGCAAGACGGGCGGGTGGTCGCGTTCAGCGTGTACCCCATCACCCACTTGGACGGGTGGCAACCGATCGAGTCGGTCAGCGCGGCGCTGGCCGAGTTTTATGGCACGCCGACCGGTACCGAGGCCTATGCGGCGGCCAAAGCGCCGGTGCTGGAGGCGTTGGGCGAAGCCCGCGCCAAGCTGCGCGCCAAGCTGGCGTCGCTGCAAAGCGCCATGACCGATGACCGCGAGCGTGAGCAGATAAAATTGGCCGGTGAGATGATTTTGGCCTATCAATACGCCATCACCCACGGCCAGACCACGCTGAGCGCCGAGTATGAGGACGGCCAGCCGCCGCTGACCATCAAGCTCGACCCGACTCTGACCCCGCTGGAGAACGCCCAAGCCTATTTTGCGCGCTACAACAAGGCCAAGCGCGCCCTCGACGACGTGCCGACCCTGATTAAGCACACCCAAAACGAGCTAGACCACCTCGATTTGCTGGCGGCTGACCTCGAGATGGCCAGTAATTGGCCGGAAATCGACGAGGTGCAGGCCATCTTAATCCACAAGGGCTTGTGGAAGCCGACCGGCGGGCGGCGGATGGGGATGGCGGTCAGCGCGCCGCTCCGCTTGGTCACCCGTGAGGGGGTGGTGGTGTGGGTCGGGCGCAACAGCCGCCAAAACGAGCTGGTCACGTTCGGTAAGGGGCAAGGCGAGGATTTGTGGCTGCACGTGCGCGGCGTCCCCGGGGCGCATGTGGTGGTCAAGTCTGATGGGCGGGTCATTCCCGACTCGGTCGTCGAATTGGCGGCCAGCCTCGCGGCCTATTACAGCACGCGGCGCACCGACGGCAAGGTGCCGGTCGATGTGACGCAGGTCAAATATGTGCGTAAAATCAAAGGGGCGGCGCAAGGCATGGTGACGTATCGCAACGAGACGACGCGCACCGCCCAGCCCCGTGATGAAAAATCGTTGGGCGACGCGCTGCTGTAAGCACGCTTTTTTACCCGAGACCAATCAAGGATTGTTGCGATGATGGATGAACTGCGCGTGAAGGCAGGGCAGGCCGTGCGTTTGGCCGAGTGGGCGACCGATAAAGACCTCGGCTTGACCAAAGACACGGCCAAGGCCGAATTGGACGCGCTCCAGCCCGAAATGGCCGAGTTGCAGGCGCGCTTGTACGCCGAGGGCAAGCGGTCGTTGTTGGTGGTGTTGCAAGGCATGGACGCCAGCGGCAAGGACGGCACGACCAAGAACGTGTTCGGCGGGGTCAACCCGCAGGGCTTGCACATCGTCAGCTTCAAGGCGCCGACCGCCCACGAGCTGGCGCACGATTATTTGTGGCGGGTGCACGCCGCCTGCCCACCTCGCGGCAAAATCGGGGTGTTCAACCGCAGTCACTACGAAGACGTGCTGATTGTGCGGGTCAATGGCTGGATTGACGCGGCCACCTGCCAGCGCCGCTACGCGCAGATTAACGATTTCGAGCGGTTGCTGAGCGAGAACGGCACGCGGGTGCTCAAGTTTATGCTGCACCTCAGCAAGGATGAGCAGAAGAAGCGCCTCGTTGACCGGCTGAACAGCCCGGACGAGTATTGGAAGTTCAGCACCGGTGATTTGCCGGTGCGCGCCCGCTGGGGCGAGTATCAGCAAGCGTACCAAGATATGTTGTCGGCCTGTTCGACTGAGCACGCGCCGTGGTACGTCATCCCCGCCGACCGCAAATGGGCGCGCAACCTCGCGGTGGCGCGGGTGGTGTTGGCCACCCTGCGCGAGATGAACCCGCAATACCCGCCGCGTGACCCGTCGCTGGACGG
>JALONY010000389.1 GCA_025454715.1 Anaerolineae bacterium | reverse complement strand
CCCGAAGCGGGTGGGGATGGGCAGGTCGTTGTTGAGCCAGCGGCTGAAGAAGACGCCGCTCAGCAGGGACAACCCTGCGACCGAGGTGGCGAAGTAGCTATCACCGCCGCCCCACGTGCCGGACGACGCGCCACCCAAGATGAGCGCGACCACGAACCACACTGCATACAGCGACAAGCGCCCGAAATACAGCTCGTATAGGCACAACGGCACGATCAAGAACCCGTGCAGGCCGAACCACACGCGGAACAAGCCCTCGACCTGTGGCCAAAAGATGGTGTTGACGTTGGCCGCGATGGCTTGCCGCCACCATTCGCCGCCGGTGGTCACGGTCAGCAACGCGAAGATGCCCGCCCCGACCGCGGCGAACAACGACCCCCACACAAAAGCGCGGCGCGGGTTGCGGATGAACAGCCACAGCAGGACGCCAATGGCGCTATAGGCCGCCAGTTGTTTGGTATAGCCCGCCAAAATCAATAGCCCGAAACCCCAAAGCGTCAAGGTGCGGCGGCGCGCTCCGGCGTTTTCGGCCTGCGTGAGCAGCACGACCGCCAGCGTCTCGAACATCACCATGGTCATGTGCTGGCGCAACAAGGGGCCTTGCCGGTAGGTGATGTTGGAGGCGAGGAAGGCCAGCGCGGCCAGCACCGCGATGACCAGCCGCCCGCGCCCGGTGCGCGCTTGGCCGTCACGGTAGACGGCGTAACCGATGGCGTAGGCCGTGACCAACGTCCCCAAGAAGCCCAGCAAGCGCCCGTACCAATATTCGGGGCCGAACACCCACGCGAACGGCACGGCCATCAGGTGGAAGACGGGGGGGTAATTGCTGGCGTAGTAGGGGTAGGGCTCGACCGAACGGTAGGGCGATTGGAACTGGCTGAACAAAATCGTATCGTATAGCTCGAACCCCTCGCCTTGGTCATAATCGAACGGGAAGGGGATTAGGTTGGCGGCGAAGGCGAGGTAGACGCCGAGGTGGAACAGCATCACGACCAGCGCGACGCCGACCAAGACGCGGTGTAGGGTGGGGAGCAGGCGCGCCATCTCGGTTAGGCCTCGCGCTTGCCCAGCGGGATGAGCGACAGGCCGACCAGCGCGGCGATGCCCAAGACCAGCATGGCGTTGCGTTGGGCGGGGCCGATGCCGTGTTCCGACTGGCGGACGAGGTCGAAGGCGATGAGCGCCAAGCACCCCAGCACACCGCCGACCAACATCACCGCGCCCAGCAAGCGCTTGCTGAAGGTGAACTCGGGCGAAAAGAAATGTTTGAGCATCGGGGTTTTCCCTTGCGATGGGTAAGGTGGGTAAAAAAAGGTCAATCGCCGCGCTGGCGTAGGCGCTCGTCGAGCTGGCGGAGCTTGCCGCCGGTCTCGTACCAGCTCACGTCGCTCAGGCCGAGCTTGCTGCGGATGAACTCGTCGGGCAGACCAGCGCGCAGGTCGCGCAGGCCGCACGTCCAGCGGCAGATTTCGAACGACAATTTGAACGGCAGTGCGGCGACCTCGCCGATGTCGCTGAGCACGTACTCGAGGTTGCGCGGCGTGCAGTCGAACAGCACGTTGGATGGGGTGTATTGGCGCAGGTACTCGTCATACAGGCGCAACCAGTCGGGCTTGAGGTCGATGTTGCGCTCCTTGAACACGCTACGGACTTTGTAGCGCACCTGCACCACCGGCTGGCGCGGGTCATCGGTGATGATGCTGGCCGGGGTGAGCAACATGGCCTCGTTCTTCTTGATGCCGGTATCGACCAACAGGCGCAACAGCAACTCGGGGCGCGTGTCGGGGGTTTGGCTACGCTTGTATTTGAACGTGCGTGACGCCTCTAGGCAATCGCGCAATTGGGCGGGCGAGAGCACGTCCGAGAGCGGGGCGGGGCCGCTGCGCTGCACGAGGGCTTTGGCGGGGTCGGCGCGCAGGGCTTTCACGTCGTCGTGTAGCCACCGGAAGAACGCCTTGACGGTGGTCATCCGGCGGGCGTAGGTCTTGCGGCTGCACGGGACATCGCGCTCGTTGTCCATCCAATGAAAGAAGCCGGTCAGGTCGGCGAGGGTGATGTCGCCGATGGGGGTGGCCTCGCCTTGGTACTCGGCCAGCAGGTCGAGGTCGGCGGCGAAGGCGGCCACGGTGTGGTCGGATTTGCCGTCGGCGGTCAGGGCTTGGGCGAACAGGTCAAAGGTGGCCTTGAGGGGCGTGGCGCGGCTGATGTCTTGGGGGGTGGCGGGCGCTTGGCTGAACAGCGGCAGTTGGCGGTGGTTGGGGCGTGGGGCGTTGGACATCGGGCGGCTCTAGCGGGCGCTCAGATAGACGGGCGAACGGTGCTTCTCATCGACCAATTGCTGGGCGCGCTCGGCCTCTGCTGGCGTCAAGCCCGCCGCGCTGACCCACTCGACCTCGAACACCTGCGCGAACCCGCCCACCACGGCTTGGGCGGCCTCGTCCCACGTCACCACGCGCTGGAGCGCCTCCGAGAGGGTCAGGGCGCGTTGGTGGACGGTGGCGCGGGCGGCCTCGCGCTGGGCGTCGTCGGGGTAGGCCAGCGCGTCGCAGATTCGGGCGAGGTCGCCGGTCGCACCTGCGCGCTCCCGACCAGCTTGCGCCCCTCGACCGTGATTTCGTAGTGCGACGGCACCTCGAAACAGACCGCGCCGCTGGCCTTGGGCGAGTCGGCGGGGCGGCGCTCGCTGTGGGTGGCCGCGCCCAACACGGTCAGGGCGTGCATGAGGGCGCGGCTGATTTCGCGGTAGCTCTCGACGATGCTTTGGGCGGCTAACGGGTGGTCAGCGGGCAGGCTGAGCGAATAGGTCAACTCGTCCGTGTGGAGGATGGCCTTGCCACCGGTCGGGCGGCGCACCCACCCCCAGCCGTGGGCGGCCAAGCGCACGAGGTCTGCGTCGGCGTGGCTTTGGCTGAAGCC
>JALONY010000027.1 GCA_025454715.1 Anaerolineae bacterium | reverse complement strand
AAGGCCGCCCCGAAGCTGGCGGCATATTCGGGCAAGACCGCCGCAATCACATCCAAGACCATCGTGACCAGCGGCACCGGCGACGACAATGGCGCGCCCCAATACGGCACGAACGCGAGGTCGGCCTTGCACGCCTTGACCGCCGCGGGGAAGCGCTGTTGCTCGAACCAGACCTTGCCCAGCTTGCCGCGCCCGCCGTCGGTCTCGATGACCGAAACGCCGTCGGGGACGTGCCCGACGCCGCTACCGGACGGCACGATGAGCGTGATGGTGAGGTCGGGGCGGGCTTGGCGCAAGGCGGGCACGAGGCGGCGCACGTATTGGCCGCTGCCGACGTGGGGCTGAGACCAGAACCAGCCGTTGATGGCGACGTGCATACGGGGGTGTCCTTTCGGGGTCTGATGCGCGGCGATTGTAGCACACCCACCACGCCCGCCGCGCAACCAAACCGCCTAGAGATGGGTTAGAATAAACAGCACAACCCCGCTTGTCTATACTGCACACCCCCGATAAGGACGAGACCCCCCATGTCCATCACCAAACACGACGCCCTCGACTATCACCGGCAGGGGCGCCCGGGCAAAATCGAAGTCCGCCCGACCAAGCCACTCGTCACCCAGCGCGACCTGACGCTGGCCTACTCGCCGGGCGTGGCCGACGCGGTGCTGGAGGTCGAGCGCGACCCGCTGACCGTGTTCGAGCTGACCGCCAAAGCCAACCTCGTCGGGGTGGTCAGCAACGGGTCGGCCATCCTCGGGCTGGGCAACCTCGGCCCGTTGCCGTCCAAGCCGGTGATGGAGGGCAAGGGCGTGCTGTTCAAGCGCTTTGCCGACATCGACGTGTTCGACATCGAAATCAACGCCACCACCCCCGACGAAATCGTGGCGGCGGTGCGCGCCATCGCCCCGACCTTCGGCGGCATCAACCTCGAGGACATCAAAGCGCCGGAGTGTTTCGAGGTCGAGCAACGCTTGCGCGCCGAGCTGGATATCCCCGTTTTTCACGATGACCAGCACGGCACGGCCATCATCACCGGCGCGGCCTCGTCAGCCTCGGGGTGCAACGCGAGCACGTCACGCTGGTCGATGTGCATGGGGTGGTGTATGCCGGTCGCGAGGTCGAGATGGACGAGTACAAGGCGCGCTTCGCCCATCCGACCGACAAGCGCACCCTCGCCGACGCCATCGCCGGAGCCGACATGCTGTTGGGCTTGTCCAAGGGTGGCATCGTCACGCCCGAGATGCTGATGACGATGAACCCGCACCCAATCATCTTCGCCCTCGCCAACCCGACGCCCGAAATCATGCCGGACGTGGCGCGTGCCGCCCGCCCCGACGCCATCATCGCCACCGGTCGCAGCGACTACGCCAATCTGGCGGCCTGCCACGCCCTCGCCCGCCTCGCGCATGAGGACGTGCCCGACAGCGTGATGTCGGCCTATGGGGTGCGCCAGCTCAAGTTTGGGGCGGAGTACCTCATCCCCAAGCCGCTCGACCCGCGAGTCTTGTTGTGGGTGGCTCCGGCGGTGGCCAATGCCGCCATGCAGTCGGGCGCGGCGCGCCGCAGCATCGACCTGAACAGCTACCGCGATGAGCTGATTCGGCGGCAGGGCTTCGGGCAGCAGTTCCGCAACACGCTGTTCAATATGGCCAAGGCGGGCGACAAGAAGCGCATCGTATTCGCCGAGGGCGAGGAATCCAAAATCATCCGCGCCGCGCACCGCGTGGAAGAAGAGGGCATCGGCACGCCGATTCTGTTGGGCGACGCCGAGGTCATCCGGCGCGAAATCGCCGAGCTAGGCTTCGTTTGGGAGCCGCACATCGTGACGCCCGGGCCCGAGACCGACCCGAACTACGAGCGCTACCTCGACGAGTTGTACAAATTGCGCCGCCGTAAGGGGGTCAACCTCAACCGCGCCCATTCGATGCTGCGCAGCATCAGCTTTTATGCGCCGATGATGGTGCGGATGGGGCAAGCTGACGCCTACGTGAGCGGCCTGAGCCGTGAATACCCCGACGTGGCGCGCCCGGCCTTTCAGGTCTTGGGGCGGCGGGCGGGCGTCCGCACGGTCAGTGGGGTGTACATCATCATCGTCCGCAATCGGGTGTATTTCTTCACCGACACCACCATCAACATCGACCCGAACGCCGAGGAATTGGCGCAAATCGCCATCAGCGCCGCCGATTTCGCCGATAGCCTCGGCCATAAGCCGCGTGTGGCCATGCTGTCGTTCAGCAACTTCGGCAGTGTGGAGCACCCGCTGGCGGCCAAGATGCGCGACGCGGTGGACATCGTGACGCGCCAGCGCCCCGACATCCCCATCGACGGCGAGATGCAGGCGGATACCGCCGTGGTCGAGCAAATCGTCAACGAGCGCTACCCGTTCAGCCGCGTGAAGGACGCCAACGTGTTGGTGTTCCCCGGCCTCGCCAGCGCCAACATCGCCTATAAGCTGATTGCCCGCCTGACCGAGGCCGAGGCGGTCGGGCCGGTGCTGCTGGGGGCGGGCGCGCCGGTGCAGGTGCTTCAGGCCGGTGACGATGTGGACAGCATCGTGGCGCTGGCCGCCTTCGCCGCCCTCGACGCGCAACGCCGCCGCTAACGCTTACCCGTCAACGCAACGCCCCCGCCGGTCAGGGTTCCGGCGGGGGCACTGCTTGACAAGCGCGCAAATGCCGCATACGATAAAAGCCAACAGTCTTGTTGGTTGAGGAGGCGCATGGATACACCGTCAGAAGCGCGTGAGCGCGTGTTGCACGTCGCAGAGCGGTTGTTCGCACAGCGCGGCTATGCCGCCGTGACGATTAAAGACATCGCCGCCGAGGTAGGCATTCACCATGCCTCCCTCTATCACCACGTGCCCAAAGGCAAGGCGTCGTTGTTCGTCGAGGTGATGGATCGCACAATTGCGCGCCACGCCGACGGTATCGCCCGCGCCATCGCCCATGGCGCGCCCGACCTGCGCCAACAGTTGTACGGCGTGGCCGCATGGTTGCTGTCGCAGCCGCCCATGGACATGATCCGGTTGGTGCATTCCGATGTCCCATCGCTCGACTCGACCGCAGGCTACCACCTGCTCAGCACCGCCCATGCCGCCCTCATCGAGCCCATCGCGGTAGCGCTCCAAGCCGCCCAAGCACGGGGAGACATCGGCTCTTGCGACTTGGGCAACCTCGCCGGCGGGATTTTCTCGCTCATCCAAGGGCTGCACCTACTGCCCGAGGCCTACCAACAACGCCCGCGCCTCGAGATGGCACACGAGCTGGTGGACATCTTCTTGGCGGGCGTCCAGACCCGAACCTCGCGTTAGCGCTCTTTTTTGCCCGAAAAACCAACACACTTGTTGGTTGGTTTACCCAAAGGACTCCCCTCATGCATGATACCTTTCGTCAAGGCGCTGTGCTCTTGCTCGCGCTGTCCAACATCGTCTCGAGCTTTTGGCTGGGCAACAGCCTCGACCAAGGCACTGACCCGACGCCGGTCTATTTCTTGCCGTTCGGCCTGACCTTCGCCATCTGGGGCGTGATTTTCGCCTCACAATTGGCCTACGGGGTCTATCAGGTGTTGCCCTCGCAACGCCAACGCCCCATCCACCGCCAAATCGGGGGGTGGGTGGCGCTCAACGCTGGCCTGACCACGCTCTGGAACCTGACGGCAGGCGCCGCCGGTCAGGAGGGGACGGCAGGCTTTCAGCCGCTGTTGGTGGGGGTGACCGTGTTCATCCTCATGGTGATGTTGTTCGCGCTCACCCGCGTTTTTATGGTGTTTCACGCGCTACCCCAGCGCCCGACGCGCCGTGACCACGGGCTCATCTTGTTCCCGTTCACGGTGTTTTTTGCGTGGCTCAACGTCGCGATGATTGCCAACACCACCGCCGCGCTCGATGCGTTCGGGTTTCGGGGTGACCCCGATGGGGCGCTCTGGGCGGTCGGGATGTTGGCGGTGGCGGCCATCCTCGCCAGCGTGATGATTGCCTACACCCGCCAAGTCGGGGTGGCCTTAACCTATACGGCGGTCATCGTCTGGGCGCTGGTCGGCATCTTCATCAACAACCTCGACCGCTCGTTTTTGGTGTCTACGGCCTGCGTGGTGGTCGCCTTGATTGTGGTTGTGGCGGCGTGGCTACACCTATCACGCGGGTTGCACGGGCGCGTGCAAGCTGGAGCCTGAGCCATGCAACAGACCCCACACACGCCCGTTGCGCTGGTCACGGGTGCCAATTCGGGCTTGGGCAAGGCCACTGCCCAGCACTTGTGTGCCCAAGGGTTTCGGGTCATGATGGTCTCGCGTGACCGTGCACGGGGCGAGGCCGCCCTAAGCGAACTGAGCGCGCACGCGGTTGGCGCACCGCCCGAGCTGATGCTGGCCGACCTGTCCTCACAGGCCGACATCCGGCGGCTGGCCGCGCAGGTTCAAGCGCGCTACGACCGTCTGGACGTGCTGGTCAACAACGCGGGCAATACGTTCATGACGCGCCAAGTCAGCGTCGATGGGGTCGAGATGTCGCTGGCCGTCAACCACTTGGCTGCATTTTTGCTGACCGCCCTACTCTTGCCGCTACTGCACGCCGCCCCCGCAGCACGCATCGTCACGGTCGGCACACGCCTCGAGACCGCCATGCAGCTCGACGACCTCCAATGGGAAAAACGCCCATATAATGGGTTGGCGGCCTATGCCCAAAGCAAGCTGGGCAACCTGCATTTCACCTTCGCATTGGCCGAGCGCTTGGCAGGGAAGGCAATCAGCGCCCATTGTGTGCACCCGGGCGTATTTCGCTCCAATTTGGGGCGGCGCTCGGGCCCTTCTCCGCTGTGGATACGCCTGATTACCGCGCTGAGCGCCCCGTTTTTGACCCGCCCAGAGACCGCCGCACGGCGCGTATCGTATATCGCCACCGCGCCGGAGCTGAACGGCAAAACCGGCGGGTACTGGGGCGATCGCGTCCCTTTGCCTGCCCCACCCCAAACCCGCGACCCCAACATCCGCGAGCAGGTCTGGCGCATCAGCCAAGACCTGACCGGTCGCCCGTTTGCGGAATAGGGCGAGGTCTCGCTTGGCCAGTGCAAAGGATGAAGCGCCCGCACCCCCAAAAAATTACGGTCAGATAACGCAACGCCCCCGCCGGTCAGGGTTCCGGCGGGGGCGTGGGGTGTCAGGATAGGGCGAGGCGAGGGCGCTTAGCCCTCGTTGACCACCGTCATCACGACCGGGCGGCGCTTGGTCTCGGTGAAGAACAAGCGCGCCAGCACCTCATTGAGGATTTCGGTCTTACGCCCGTTCAAACGCCCATTCGACAAGGTATCGACGATAGCGCCCTTCACTTGGCGGGCGAAATCGGGGTTGTTGGGCTGATAGGCGAACCCGCGGCTGACCATTTGCGGGTCACCGCGCAACCCGCCGTTGCGGTCGAGCGTGACGACGACGACCACGAACCCGTCACGGCTGAGCTGCTCACGGTCGCGGATGACCCCATCGTTGACATCGCCGAGGCCGCTGCCGTCGATGTAGACGTAGCCGCCCGCCACCTTCTCTTGCGTGATGCGGACGCCGCTGGCGCTGGCCTCGATGACCGAGCCGTTGTCGCCAATCAAGATGTTTTGCTCCGGCACGCCCGCGTCGATGGCCAGCTTGGCGTGGGCGCGCAGGTGGCGTAGCTCACCGTGCACCGGCATGAAGTACTTCGGCTTGACGAGGTTGAGCATCAAGCGCATCTCTTCTTGGCTGCCGTGGCCGCTGACGTGCACCGGCAAAATCGGGTCGTAAATCACGTTGGCACCGCGCCGGATGAGCTGGTTGATGGTGCGATAGACCATCTCCTCGTTGCCCGGGATGGGGTGCGACGACAACACGATCGTATCGCCGTCCTCGACCTCGAGCTGGCGGTGGTTGCCGTTGGCGATGCGCGCCAGCACCGCCGACGGCTCGCCCTGCGCGCCGGTGGCCATGATGACGACTTCTTTGTCGGGCAACAGGTGCACCCGCGCCACATCGACGAACAAGCTATCGGGCGCTTTCAAGATGCCCAGATTGCGGGCGATGCGCGTGTTGTTGATCATGCTGTGGCCGGCCACCGCGATTTTGCGCCCGTAGCGCATGGCGGCGTTGGCCACCTGCTGCACGCGGGAAATCAGCGAGGCGAACGTGGCCACGATGATGCGCCCCTCGGCCTCGCGGAAGACTTGATCGAACGCGCCATCGATGACCGCTTCGGACGGAGTCCAGCCCGGGCGGTCGGCGTTGGTGCTGTCGGCCATCAACATCAAGACGCCCTCTTGCTGGAACCCCGCGAGGCGGGCGTAATCGGCGGGCTGACCGTCCACCGGCGTATGGTCGAACTTGTAATCGCCGGTGTGTACCACGATGCCCCACGGGGTGTGGAAGCCGAACCCGACGCACTGCGGGATGCTGTGGTTGACGTGGAACGTGTCGATGACGAACGGCCCGACCTTGAGCTGGTCGCCCGCGTTGAACACGTTCATCTGGGTGTGCTGGCTCAGGCGGCTCTCGCGGAGCTTGTTCTCCAGCAGGCCAGCCGTCAGCGGGGTGGCATAAATCGGGGTGCCGTGGAAGGCGTCGATGACGTGGTTGACGCCGCCGGTGTGGTCTTCGTGGCCGTGGGTATAGAGGATGGCGTGCAATTTCAGGTCACGCCGCTCCTTCACGCGGTGCACCAAGTAACTGAAGTCGGGGATGATGTAATCGACCCCCAGCATGTCGTTGGCGGGGAACATCAAGCCGGTATCGACGATGACGGCATCGTTGCCCCACTCGAACACGGTCATGTTCTTGCCGATTTCGCCCAGCCCACCCAGCGGGATGATGCGGAGCTTGGGCTGCTTGTTGTCTTGGCCGCCGCCACCGCCGCCTTTGGCACGCGGGCTACCGCCACCGTTGCCCTTGGGGCGCTGGCCACCGCTCTTCTGGGCGGGGGGTTGGGAGGAGGTACCCTTGGGCTTTTGTGCGCCACCGCCGCCGCCTTTGGGCGTGGGCTGTTGGCCGCCGTTGGGCTTCTGCGAAGGGGTATTGGGTTTGTCTTTGTGAGTCATACGGGGGACAACCCAGCACACATCGGATGTGGTGGGTTGGTCGTCCTTTCTGGTGCTACCGATACGAGAATTTGTGTGCGCTTGCGCGTTTTGCTTCAAAAACGCCGGTAGGCCGGTGGCCTTGCCCGACGGAATGGCCGTAGATTGGAGGTGTGGGGTGGGTGGTGCCGTCAAAACCCCGCACGGTTTGGGCTTGCCAAGCAGTATACCACACTTTGTGACGGTACCTATCAGGATTCAAACGGCGCGTGCCCAACGCTGCACATCTCTTACAAGCGTATTGATGAAAAATCTGTTAGATTACTAGCAGACATGATTTGCCCGTTGGGACATTTGGCCCAGAGCATTGGGAAGCCCGAGCCGCTATGGATATCTTCCTGTCCTACTCGCGCCGCAACACCGATTTCACGCGCATGGTCGCCCAGCAACTCAAGGACGCCAGCCACGAGGTCTGGGTGGACTGGGAAGACATCCCGTTCTCGTCCGACTGGTGGCGCGAAATCATCCGGGGGATGGACGGTTGTCAGGCCATCGTGCTGGTCGTCACGCCCGACTACCTGCGCTCCGAGATTTGCCACCGCGAAATCACCTATGCGCGCAGTTGCAACAAGCGCATGATCCCCATCATCCACCAAGAAATCGATGAGGAGGCGCTGGCCGCCTTCTGGAAAGACCAAAAATGGGGCGAGGGTGCCATCGCCAACTGGGACGCGGTGCGCGCCCACAATTGGCTGTTCTGCCGCACCCCCGAAGAGTACGAAAAAGCCTTCGGCAACCTGATCCAGACCGTCAACCGCGACCCCGAAAACGCCCACTACCACACCCGCCTGTTGGTGCGCGCCCGCGAGTGGCAAAACAGCGAAAAGCCCGGCGGCGGGCGTGACGAGAGCTTGTTGCTGCGCGGTGACGAATTGCGCCGCGCCGAGAGCTGGCTGCAATTCAACCGCAACCAAGAGCCGCGCCCGACCTCGCTCCACTCGATTTACATCGGTGCCAGCGTGGCCTTGCGCCAAGAAGAGGACGACCGCGCCAAGCAACAAACCGGCAGGTTGCGCCAGTTGGTCGGGTTGCTGTCGGTCTTCTTGATTATGGCCATCGGGCTCGGGGTGCTGGCCGTCACGCAATCACAGGCGGCGCAGGTCAGCGCCCAGACGGCGATTGCCGCCGTCGCCACCTCCGACTCCAGCGCGGCCACCGCCCGTGCCAACCTGCGCGGGGCGCTCGAAGCCCAAGCGCTGTACCGCGGGGAGCGCGCCCAAGCCCAAATCATCGAGCGCCGCCCACAAGTCGCGCTGTTGCTGGCGCTAGAGGCGCTGGAGAACTACGAAGCCGGAATCTACAACACCAACAGCCAATTGGCGCTCAGCCGCGCCCTGACCTCCTCGGTGCAAGAGGTGGCCTATTTCCCGCACGATAGCACCGTCAGCCTCGCGGCGTGGAGCGTTGACCGCCAGCGCGTGGCGACCGTCTCGGCCTTCACCATCACGGTCTGGAACGCCAGCACCAGCCGCAAAATCGCCACGCTCAACCACGCCAGCACCGCCTTCGTGCGCGGGGTGGTCTTCAGCGTGGACGGGCAACGCTTGCTGAGCTGGGACAGCGAGGGCGTCGCACGGGTCTGGAACATCCGCACCGCCGAGAGCATCGGGTTGCGCCACCCCAGCCCCGACTTGCTCAATACCGCCGTCTTCAGCCCCGACGAGCGGCGCGTCCTGAGCGCCTCGGAAGACGGATCGGCCATCGTCTGGGACGCCGAGACCGGCGCACAACTGGCCACCCTGACCCACGACAGCGCCATCAGCGGGGCGGCCTTCAGCGCCGACGGCGCCTATACCCTGACGTGGGGGCGTGACCGCACCGTGCGCGTGTGGGACATGCGCCCCGCCCGCCCGACCCTCAAGGCGCTCTTCCCGCATGACGCCAACGTGCGCGGCGCGACCTTCAGCCGCGATTACACCCGCGTGCTGAGCTGGACGCGAGGCCCCAACGCTTACATCTGGCAAATCGATAGCCCCAGCACCCCGCTGCACACCCTGACGCACAACGACCAAGTCAACACCGCCCTTTTCGACACCGACGAAGCGCGCATCTTGACCGCCAGCGCCGACGGCCAAGCCCGCCTGTGGTCGGCCAACGATGGGCGGTTGTTGGCCTCTTACCCGCACGAGAGCGGCCTCGACAGCGCGGTCTTCGCCGACTCCGACGCCCGCATCGTGACCGTGACGAACACCGGCCAAGTGGTGCTGTGGCGCACCGATACGACCGCCACCCCAATCCAATCGTTGAGCGAGGCGGCGATGCAGCGCGTCATCGTCAGCTCCGATGGCCAGCGGGTGCTGGCATGGTCGGGCGATAACGCCAAGCTGTGGGATGTGACGCAAAACCCGCCCACCGCCCTCGAGATGCGCCATTATGGCGAGGTGTACGGCGCGATTTGGGACGAGGCCAACCGGCGCGTGCTGACGTGGGGCGACGACCGCACGGCGCGCATCTGGCGGGTCGGGCCCAGCGGTGAGCCGCGCCTATATGGGGCGACCGGACGGCTGAGCGGTGCCCTGCTCGACCCGCTCCGCACCCGCGTCGTGGTCTGGAGCGATGCCACCCTATCGCTGTACCCCATCACCAACCTGCTGGAACAACCCGCCGTCTTCGAGCACAGCGCCCCGATTGACGGGGTGGTGTGGTCGCCGACCGGCGCACGCATCGCGTCATGGACGGACGGCAGTAGCGAGGCGCTGGTCTGGACGACCAACCAAGCCGACCAAGAGCCGTTGCGCCTCTATCACACCCGCCGCATCGCGGGCGCGACATGGAGCGAGGACGGCAGCCTGTTGGTGACGTGGGATGTCGGCGGGGTGGGCGTGGCCGAGGGCAGTAGCGTCACGGCATGGACGATCGACAGCCTCGACCCAATCCGCGCCGACGGCGCCAATCGGGTGGTCTTGCCGCATACGGGGCTGGTGGGCGGCGCCATCATCTCGCCCAACGCCGACTCGGTCGTGACGTGGGCGGGTGCCGAGGTGCTGGTCTGGTCGTTGACCGCGGAAGCCCACCGCACCCTGCAACACGATGCCAGCGTGGCGGGCGTGACGTTCAGCGCAGACGGCAGCCGCTTGCTGTCGTGGGGCTTCGACAATACCGCCCGCATTTGGGATTTTCGCACCGGCCAAGAACTCTCGCGCTTGACCCATGCAGGCGCGGTCAGCGGCGCAGCCTTGAGCGCCGATGGGCAGCGCGTCCTGACGTGGAGCGCCGACGCCACCATCCGTATTTGGGAGGTCGAGACCGGCTTGTTGCTCTACAGTATGCCGCACGAGGTGGTGTTGCAGGGGCAAAACTTCCCGCTGTCGGTGCTGAGCGCCGCGTGGAGCGAGGACGAGGGCGAGGTGCTCTCGCTGGCCATCGACGGGCAGGCGCGGGTGTGGACGCTCAACCCCGACCGCACCGCCCAAGCGGTGATTTTGCGCCACGAGGGCAACATCATCCGCGAGGCCGCGTGGGACAACGACGGTCAGCGCGTGCTGACGTGGGACGAGGGGCAGAGCGTGCGCGTGTGGGACACCACTCAAGATTACCGCACCATCGTATTGCCACACCCCAACGGGTTGCGCGGGGCGTCATGGATTGCCGACCCGACCCGCCTGCTGACGTGGTCGAACGACGGGGCGCGCCTGTGGCTGGTGGATGTGCCGTCGATGTTGGCGGTGGCCGAGGCGCAGCGCGTCCGCAGCCTCTCTAACGAGGAGCGCGCTGCGCTGGTGCTCCCGACCTACACCCCCAGCCCGACACTGGCCATCCAAACCCAAACCCCGATGCCCAGCCTGACCCCCAGCCCGACCCTCGAGGGCTAGTGCCAGCCCATCGGCAAACGAACAGGGCGCCCCGCGGTCGGGACGCCCTGTTTTTTGTCGCTA
>JALONY010000026.1 GCA_025454715.1 Anaerolineae bacterium | reverse complement strand
GCCGTACAAGCTCAGGTTGCGCGCATACCACCAACCGGCCACGGCCAGCCACACCCCGACGCCCAGCGCCGCCAACGTCCAAAACCCGCGCCAATCGCGGGTGCGAACCAGCACCCACAGCGCCGCCAGACCGACCACCCCGCCGAACAACAACCCGCTGACCTTGGTCAGGGTGGCCAAGGCGACCGCGACGGCCAAGACGACGCTCCGGCGCACCGTGAAGCCGTCCCGCAGGAGCGCGAACGTCTGCCACAGGATGAGGCTGCCCCACAGGGTGGCCAGCGCGTCGTTGTTGATGGCGCCGCTGATGAAGGCGAACTGGGGGTTAAAGGCCGTGAGCATCATCATGCCCAGCGCGGCGCGTTGCGACCCCAAGACGGTCAGGCCAGCCCGATACACACACCAGACGGCCACCGCCGCAAACGCGATGTTGAGGTAGCGCGCCACATACGCGGCAAGGCGCGCCGTGTCGAGCGCGGGGTACGCGCCGTCATGGACGACCGCGTTGCGGTTGCGCAGGTGTGGCTCACTGCCGTTGCCGAGGCGGGCGTGGCCGTTGGGCGCAATCAGCGTCAGCATCCGCTCATAGGGGTACTCGAACGGCGCGACGACCACCGCCGCCGCCATGTAGAACAACGGCGGCTGGCTGCCCTCTTGGAACCACGGCCCCCGCTCACGCTGGTCGGGCAGGCCACCCCCACGGGCGAGGTGATCGACGAACGCGAAATGATAACGCTCGTCCGGTGCCTCGAACAGCGGGTTGACCGCGGCATAGACCCCTGCCAGCACCATGAACGCCAGCACCACCCATGCGGCAGGCCGAACCCCCTGCATCCAACGTCTCATCATCGACATGCCACCCCCAAAAATAGCGGCGCAGACCGCCCTTTGCCGACACGTATCGAACATGCGACAGTATAGCAGGTCTGCGCCGACCTCGTTGGCGGGCGTCAGGTGAACGTCAGGCGCTGGGCCCCGTGCCGAAACAGCGCACGATGACCCCGACCATCAAGAAGAAGCCCCAGATATAGCTGCCCATCGACGGGCGCTTGCTGGCCGTGACCTCGACGAAGATGAACGAGACGGTCTGGATGACCATCGAGCCGAACACCACATAGGTGCCGCGCCGAAACCACGGGGTCACGTCGTCCTTGCGGATGATGCCCAGCACGAACGCGATTACCAACATCGCCAGCGCCATGCCCAACCCGTAACGGCTGAGGTGAAAATGCAGCGACTTGAGCATCAGATAGGTGCTGCCGCCCGCCTGCCCATACTCGTAAATCAGCACCACGGCCAAAAACAGCACCGTCCCGACCAACACCAGCCCATTGACGGTAGACCTTTTTACTGCGAACCGATTGCGCCATGTCAGCCTCCGCTGGTGACGGCGCGGGCTTCGCGCTTGGCTTGGGCGGTTTGCATCATCTCATCCTTGGCCGATGACGCCAACATGAACCCGATGAAAATCAGGATGGCACCGGCCATCTCGCCGAAATACTTGTACGACGGGTCGCCGAGGCTGATGAGCGCGCCACTGAAGGCTGGGAAGATACCGCCGGTGGCGATGAACAAGTTGCCGACCATGCGGTTGCGCATAATTTCCTTGCGACGGAACAGCACCGCCGAGTAAATCGCGCCGCCGACCAGCGCCAGCGTGCCCCACGCATTCATGATTGGGCTGAAGAAGCGCACCGTGCCGCGAGAGTTGCACGCGGCGAACACGCCCTCGCGCACCACCTGAAGCACCCCGTTCTCGTCGGGGGCGCACTCGGCCTTGAAGACGATGGTCATGTCAGCGCCCGGGAACCACGCATTGGCGTTGAACGGGGTGGCGAACATCACCCACGGGAAGGTCATGATGGCGACCAAAATCAGCGCCATTTGCACGTTGCGGGCGATGTTGCCGCGCCGCACCAGCAGGTAAATCGAGCCTTGCCCCAGCCACGCGGCCACCATCAATGCGCCGCACCAATACCAGATGCCGAAGAACAACGGCGACCACACGAAATACAGCACCACCTGCGACAGCGTGCCGAGGAAATACATCAGCAAGCCGATGCTCCACGCCATCAGGTGTGGCTTGGGGTTGGCGCGCCAACGCCGAAAGACCAAAAACGTAAAAATGCCGGTGACGATGGTCGCGGCAATCGACATGAACAACGTAAAGCTCATGACGCACCCTCTCAGATACTCTCCCAACGGAATCTACAAAATTCTACAGGAATCTTCACCATTTTGGGTATACGAATCATGAGAGCGTCGTCAGCGGGCGCGCCCCGACGCCCCGCCCACGCGCAAAAAAAGCGCACCCCCGCGGTGGGAGGTGCGCCTTCATCGTTCGGTTGAGGGGCTACGGGTTAACCGCGATACCCGCCGCCGCCGCGCCGGTCACGGTCGCCACCGCCGCGCCGGTCGCCGCCACGGTCACCGCCGCCGCGCCCGCCACGGTCGCCACCACCGCCGCCAGAGGGGCGCTTGTCCATCTCTTGGGCTTCTTCCAGCGTCAGGCCTTCCATCACCGCACGGCGGCTCAGGCGCACCTTGCCACCCGGGTCGATGTCGGTGACCATCACCATGATTTCGTCGCCCAGCGCCACCTCGTCCTCGACCTTGCCGACGCGATAATCGGCCAATTGCGAGATGTGCACCAAGCCCTCACGGCTGGGCAAGAACTCGACGAAGCACCCATAAGCCTCGATGCGCGTCACCTTGCCGGTGTACACGCGCCCGAGCACGGCGCTCTCGGTCATGCCGCGGATTTCGTCCACGCACTTCTCGACCGCCGCACCGTTTTGGCCGCTGACGAAGACCGTGCCGTCGTCTTGGATGTCAATCTTGACCCCGAAGCGCTCTTGCAAGGCGCGGATCATCTTGCCGCCCGGCCCGATGACCGTGCCAATCTTCTCCACGTCAATCTTGAGCGTCTCCATGCGCGGGGCATAGTCGCTCAGCTTGGCGCGGGGCTCCGGCAGGGTGGCCAACATCACCTCGAGGATTTGCATCCGGGCGTCCTTGGCCTGCGCCAGCGCTTGGGTCATCACGGCGTGGGTCACGCCCTTGATTTTGATGTCCATCTGGAGCGCGGTGATGCCGCGCTCGGTGCCCGCGACCTTGAAGTCCATATCGCCGATGTGGTCTTCGAGGCCTTGGATGTCGGTCAGGACGGCGACCTTGTCGCCCTCCTTAATCAAACCCATGGCGATGCCGGCCACCGGGCGCTTGAGGGGCACGCCGGCGTCCATCAGGGCGAGGGTCGAGCCGCAGACCGAGGCCATCGAGGTCGAGCCGTTGCTGCTCATCACCTCGCTGACCACGCGGATGGTGTAGGGGAACACGTCCTCGTCCGGGATCATCGAGCGCAAGGCGGCCTCGGCCAGCGCCCCGTGCCCGATTTCGCGGCGCTTGGTGCCGCGCAACGGGTAGGCCTCACCGGTCGAGTAGGGCGGGAAGTTGTAGTGGTGCATGTAGCGCTTGTCGGCCTCGGGCGCCACGCTGTCCAGCTCTTGGGCGTCGCCCGGGGTGCCCAGCGTCGCGATGCTGAGCACTTGGGTCTGGCCACGGGTGAAGAGGCCGGTGCCGTGCACGCGGGGGAACAACCCGACCTCCGCCGCCAGCGGGCGGATTTCGGTGGTGTTGCGCCCGTCGGGGCGCACGCCCTCGTTGACGATGCGCTGGCGGACTTCCTCGGCCAGCAGGTCTTCGACGATTTGGCCGATTTCCTTCATGCTGAACGGGGCTTCGCCCTCGGCCAGCGCCTTGTTGCGGGCGTCATATTCGGCGCGCAGGGCGTCCTTCACCGCGTCAACGGCTTCCTTGCGCCCCGAGCGGTCGGTGGTGGTGGTCAAAATCTCGCGCAGTTGCGGGCGCGCCTTGGCGCTCAGCTCCTCGCGCAGGGTGGCGTTGGCGGGGGCGGGGGTGTAGCTGCTCTTGGGCTTGCCGGTGGCCTCGCGCATCCGCAATTGCAGCTCGATGAGCGGCTGGATGGACTGGTGCGCCAGCGCCAAGGCTTGCAGCATGGTGGCCTCGTCCAGCTCGTGCGCCGCGCACTCGACCATGTTGATGGCGTCGGCGGTGCCCGCCACGCGCAGGTCGAGCGTGCTGTTGGCCAATTGCGAGATGGTCGGGTTGACGACCAGCTCACCGTCGATGCAGCCGATGCGGACGCCCGCGACCGGCCCATCGAACGGCACATCACTGATGGTCAGGGCGGCGCTGGCCGCCAAGATGCCCAGCATGTCGATTTGGTGGTCTTGGTCGTGCGCCAGCGGCATCAGGATGACCTGAACCTCGTTACGCAGGTCTTCGGGGAAGAGCGGGCGCAGCGGGCGGTCGATGACGCGGCTGACCAAGATGGCCGACTCGGGCGGGCGGCCTTCGCGGCGGAAGTAGCTCCCCGGGATGCGCCCGGCGGCGTACAGCTTCTCTTCGTAGTCCACGCTGAGCGGGAAGAAGTCGATGCCTTCACGCATGTTCTTGGACATGGTGGCGGCGGCGAACACGATGGTATCGCCGAATTGGGCGGTGACGGCACCACCGGCTTGTTCGGCCAGCTTGCCGGTCTCGAGGATGAATTCTTGCCCGCCGACCATCACGCTGAAGCGTTTGGCGGGTCTGTATGCGGAATCGACCATAAGGTGGGGGTACTCCCGTTTTGGATGGGTGGTGCATAGGCGAAAAACGGCACGCCCGACGGTCAGGGGCTGGATAATGCGGCTAACGAACGACCGTTAGCAACATCTTCCAACGCCTGTCTCGTCGGGCGCACAGACGGACGGATAACACGCGGAGTCGCCGCACGCCAGCGCGGGTGCAGTCATGCGCGGGCGACCCCGTGGGTTCCAAGGTTACTTACGCAGCCCCAGCTCTTCCAAGAGCGCACGATACGCTTCGGGGTTCTTGTTCGAGAGGTACTTGAGGTGGCTGCGGCGCTCACCGACCAACGTCAGCAGGCCACGACGGCTGTGATTGTCGTGCTTGTGGGTCTTGAGGTGCTCGGTCAGGTACTGGATCCGGTGGGTGAGCAGGGCGATTTGCACCTGCGCCGAGCCGGTGTCACCCGGGTGGGTGGCGTGCTTGGCGATGATGGCTTGCTTGACTTCTTTGGTGATGCTCATGGGGGTTCGTCCGCTTTCTTTGGCCGTTAGTGAGAGAAGACGCCAAACCTGCCGGACGCGGCGGGCTGGCCTATTCACGATGGGCATCATCTTATCATAAGCTCACCCGTGGCACAATGGGCGCCGAAACCCACCCCCCGTGAGGGAGCGGCGTCCCGTGTTTTCCCCCCATAATCGGGGATATGGCGGGCGTGGCTGAGAAGTGGCACAGAATTTACACTCGTTTTACGCGGATTCTTATAAACGGGGGGTAGAATGCTGTTCACATGAGGCCACGAAAGGCAAAGTGTCATGCAATATCCTCCCAACAACCAGAACCAGAACGGCCCCAAAAGGCCGCCCCAAAACCCGAACGACGGGGGCGAGCCCCCGCGCTTCCCACCCCAAGATTGGCGCCGCTGGGTTTGGCCCGCCGTCTTGGTCTTGTTCCTGATTTGGACGTTGTTTAGCTTGCAAGACCTCGGCGGCGCCAACAGCACCGCCGGAACCGTGCCCATCTCGTACAGCGCGCTGTATACGCAGGTCAAGGCGGGCAACGTCGCCCAGATGACCGTGCGCGAGCAAAACGTGATTGGCGTGGTGCGTACCGAGGTCGAGGTGGTGGACTCGCAAGGGCGCAGCCGCCAAATCCCCGCCGGTGGCCGCTTCTCCACCCTCTTGCCGTCCGGCAGCAACGCCGACTTCTTGCAGGCCGCCGTCCAAAACAACGTGTCGGTCTTCGTCCAGCAGACCGAGGTCAACCCGCTGCTGGTCATCTTGCTGCAATTCGGCCCGATTTTGCTGATTATCGGCTTTTTCATCTGGTCGGCGCGCCGCGCCCAACGCCAGATGGGTGGCGCGTTCGGCTTTGGCCGCACCCAAGCCCGTGAATACACCGTCGAGCGCCCGCAGGTCAAGTTTACCGATGTGGCGGGGCAAGAATCGGCCAAGAAAGAATTGGTCGAGGTGGTCGATTTCTTGCGCGAGCCCGAAAAGTACATCACGCTGGGCGCCAAAATCCCCCGCGGCGTGTTGCTGGTGGGCCCTCCGGGCACCGGCAAGACGTTGATGGCGCGTGCGGTGGCGGGCGAGGCCAACGTCTCGTTCTTCAGCATCGCCGCCTCGGAGTTCGTCGAGATGTTCGTCGGCGTGGGCGCGTCCCGCGTGCGTGACCTGTTCAAGCGCGCCAAGGACAACGCCCCCAGCATCGTCTTCATCGACGAAATCGACGCGGTGGGTCGTCAGCGCGGCGCTGGGCTGGGCGGCGGCCACGATGAGCGTGAGCAGACGCTCAACCAGATGTTGGCCGAGATGGACGGTTTCGACCGCACCGAGTCGGTCATCGTGATGGCGGCCACCAACCGCCCCGACGTGCTCGACCCCGCCTTGTTGCGCCCCGGGCGCTTCGACCGCCAAGTCACGGTCGGCCTGCCCGACAAGACCGGTCGCGAGGCCATCCTGAAAATCCACACCCGCGATAAGCCGCTCGACCGCGACGTGGTGCTGTCGGACATCGCCAAGAGCACCATCGGCTTCAGCGGTGCCGACCTCGCCAACCTCGCCAACGAGGCCGCCCTCAACGCGGCGCGCCGCAGTGGCAAGAAGCTGGTCATGCGCGACTTCCTCGATGCGTTCGACCGCATCGTCTTGGGCAATGAGCGCCCGCCGCTCTCCGACCCCAAGGAGCGCAGTATCGTGGCCTACCACGAGGCTGGGCACGCGCTGGTCTCCGCCCTGACCCCGGGTGCCGAGCCGGTGCTGAAGGTCACGATCGTGCCGCGTGGCCAAGCCGGTGGCGTCACGGTCTTCATGCCGCAAAAAGAGAATCAACTGTATAGCGAGAGCTACCTGCGCGCCCGCATGTTGGTCGGGATGGGTGGCCGCGCCGCCGAGCAAATCATCTTCGGCGAGGTCACGTCGGGCGCGGTCGGTGACTTGCGCCAAGTGACCGAAATCGCCCGCCGGATGGTCACGCAGTTCGGCATGAACGAGACGCTCGGGCCCCTCAACCTGAGCGATGAAGACCGCCAGCCGTTCTTGGGCTACACCATCAGCCAAGGGCGCAACTACAGCGAAGAGACGGCGGCCAAAATCGACGCCGAGGTGCGCCGCATCGTCGAGGAAGCCTACGCCAACACGCTCAAGCTACTGGGCGACAACCGCGACAAGCTGGACTTGCTGGCCGATGCGCTGATGGCGCAAGAGGTGATTGGCAGCGACGAGATGTACCGTCTGCTGGGCATGGAGCACCCGTTCGGTGACCGCAACGTGTTCGGCACCGCCGAGGGCAAGCCCGCGCCGGTGGCGGTCAAGTATGACCCGCCCGCGGCCACCGAGGGCGACCCCGCCCCCAGCAGCGCCGACTAGCGCGCCGCCCCACCGTTCGACACCGTTCCCCGCACGGGGGCGCACATGGCCTGTGCGCCCCCGTGTGCGTTTTTTGGGTATCATACGCCACACGGCACGTTTTTTTGGTTTGACAGGACACCCCACCCATGATTGACCCCAACGCCCAGTATCACCTCGACACGCTGGCCATCCACGCCGGCCAAGCCCCCGACCCGACCACCGGCGCCATCATGACGCCGGTCTACCTGACCTCGACCTATGTGCAGGCCGCCCCCGCCGAGCACAAAGGCTATGAGTACAGCCGCACCGACAACCCGACCCGCACCGCCCTGCAAGACTGCATCGCGGCGATGGAGGCGGGCAAGCACGGCCTCGCCTTCTCCAGTGGGTTGGCCACCACCGACACGATTTTGCGCTTGCTCAACCCGGGCGATCACGTCATCGTCGGCAACGATGTGTACGGCGGCACCTACCGCCTGTTCATGAAGGTGTTCGCCCGCTACGGCCTGACCTTTAGCTGGGTAGACCTCGCCGACCTCGACGCGGTGCGCGCCGCCATGACCCCCCAGACCAAACTGCTGTGGCTGGAGACCCCGACCAACCCGATGCTGCGCTTGGCCGACATCAGCGCGCTGGCGCACACCGCCCCGCAAGGCGTGATGGTGGTGGTCGATAACACGTTCTGCTCGCCCGCCATCCAGCAACCGCTGACGCTGGGCGCGGACATCGTCATGCACAGCAGCACCAAGTATCTGGGCGGCCACAGCGACGTGGTGGGCGGGGTGCTGGCGCTCAACGATACCGAGGTGTACAAACAGCTCAAGTTCTTGCAAAACGCGGTCGGGGCGGTGCCGGGCCCGCTCGATTGCTTCTTGGTGCTGCGCGGCCTCAAGACGCTGGGCATCCGCATCGAGCGCCACAGCCAGAACGCGCTTCAGGTCGCCCGCTTCCTCGAAGACCACCCCCGCGTGCAACAGGTGATTTACCCGGGGTTGGAGAGCCACCCCCAATACGCCCTCGCCCAGCGCCAGATGAAGCACCCGGGCGGCATGATTTCGGTCATCCTGAAGGACGCCGACGAAGCGCGCCAGATGGTCTCGCGCACGCGCCTGTTTTCGCTGGCCGAATCGCTGGGCGGGGTCGAGAGCTTGATTGAGCACCCCTACACCATGACCCACGCCAGCACCGCCGACAGCGACATCGCCGTCTCGCCCGCGCTGGTGCGCCTGAGCGTCGGCATCGAGAACGCCGACGACCTGATGAACGACTTGCGCGCCGCGCTGGCCTGACCACGCCCCCAAAAAACAGGCCGCCCCATCTCTCGGGGCGGCCTGTTCGTTCGATTAGAACGGGATGGTGGCGGCGGGGTTGCCGCGCACCCCGTTGTACATCAGCTCGAAGTGCAGGTGTGGCCCCGACGAGTTGCCGGTGCTGCCCACCCCACCAATCGGCTGGCCGCCGACCACGTTCTCGCCGCAGCGCACGTTGACGCTGGAGAGGTGGCCGTACAGCGTCTGGAACGGCCCGTGCGAGATGACGACCGCGAAGCCGTAGCCGAAGTTGCTCCAACCGGCGAAAATCACCCGCCCGCTGTTGGCCGCATAGACCGGTGTGCCCGGGTTGGCCGCGAGGTCGATGCCCGGGTGCCAATCGGTGTAGCCACGGGTCACGCTGTAACTGCTGATGGGGCGCACCCAGCCCGACGCCCCGCCAATCGGTTGGGGGCCGCAACTGCCGGGTGAGCTGGGGTCGAACGAGACCGTGTTGGGGTCGCCGCCCGCGCCACCGCCGCCGCCGCTACCGCCCTGCACGACCGGCGGTGCCCAGTTGATGTTCTCGCCCGTGCCGCCCGGGATGAAAATCCGCATCCCCGACGGGGGCACGCTGTCGGGCGTGTAGCCGCGCAGTTGGTTGTACTCGCTGTCAATCACGACCAGCGGGTCGGTCACCTTATAAAACTCGGCGATGTCGGTCAGGGTGGCCTGCCCGACCGCGATGTGCACCACCCCATCGACCGGCGGGATGAACAAGGTCGAGCCCGGGACGAGTGTCCAGAGCTGGCGGCGGTCGTTCGACCACGCGATCGATTCTTGTGTCAGGCCGAACTTGCGCGAGATTTCGTAGACCGTATCACCGCGCTCGATGGTGTATTCGACGATTTGGTTGCGCGGGCGGTCGGGGATGATGGTGAACGGGCGCAAGTCGCCACGCCCAATCAGGTCGGGGTTGGGGTCGCCCAAGTCCTCGATGGGCGCGCTCAGCAGCACCACCAAGGTCGATCCGTCGAGGGTCGGCGCAATCTGCGGGAAGCCCGACGTGACCGCGGCGGGTGGGTTGGTCGCGATGGGCGCGGCGGTCTGGTCGGTGGTTTCGGTCGGGAGGGGGGTGCTGGTCGGGGCGGCGGTCGGCACGCCGGTGAGCTGCAACACCGACAAATCGGCGACCGGTGCAGGGGTGGGCGCAGCCGAGCCGTTCAGCAACAGGAGCACGGTCGCGAGGGTAAACCCGAACGCCCCCAGCACGCTCAGCAGGCCGACCACGCGAGACGCCCCACCTTGAGGCGCGGGCGCGGGCGCATCGACGTTCACGACCGGCACGGTCGTGGTCGGGCGGGTATCGTCGGGCTGGTGCGGTGGTTCTTGGATCATCATAGGACACGCTCCGTCCATATCGGATGGTGCTCATGCTAATACTATCCCTATTGCCCAGACAAGCACGGGTTTTAGGCGATTGCCCAACGCCCCAAACGTGACTGCCCGCCCGATGCTTGCGAGAACCGCGCCGCGTCGCCTACAATGGCCTTCAATGGAGGCATACCCATCTATGCGACTCAACACTCTGGCGTGCGCCCTCGCGCTCCTCATGGCCGCCGCCCTGACCGCGTGTCAGCCTGAACAGACGATTATCGTGATGGTGGTCACCGCGACCCCCACCACCGAATCCCAACCCACCACCCAGCCCGCAACCTCGGGCGGGCAAGCCGCCCCATCGGCCACCCCTGCGCCCGTCTTCACCCAATCGCCCGTCCCGACCGCCAGCGCGCCCAGCGCCTTCCCCACCCCCACCGTCCGCGAGATTTACGTGGCCGAGCAGGTCTTCCAGCAAGGGCGGATGTTCTGGCTCGAGCCGACCCGTCAAATCTGGGTTTTGCTCGAGACCTCGCCGGGAGTCGGGGTTTGGCAGGTTTATGATGACCGCTTCGCCGAGGGCATGGCCGAGTTCGACCCGTCCATCGTCGCACCGGAGGGGTTGTACCAGCCGGTGCGCGGCTTCGGTTTGATTTGGCGCGGCAACCCCGAGGTGCGCGATACGCTGGGGTGGGCGACCGATGGCGAGTTCGGCTATATCGCCAATTATGAGTACCAGCCCGCCGGGGATTTGACCGAGACCGGCTACGTGGCCGGCCCGGGCTTCCACTTCCTCCGCAGTCAATACGGCGAGTGGTTCCGCTTCAACGAGGTCAATGGGACGTGGCAGGCGGTCAACCGCACCACGCCCTA
>JALONY010000388.1 GCA_025454715.1 Anaerolineae bacterium | reverse complement strand
CTGCCGCGCACCATCGCGGTCAAGGCGCTCAAGGGCTAACCCCACCGTCACCCCACCGCACCAAAAAGCACGCGCCGGACATCCCAACAGGGGTGTCCGGCGCTTTCGTCTCTCTCGGTGGTGGTTCGGGGTGGGGGGGTTAGTCGCCCAGCGCGTCCATCAGCTCGTGGAACTGCGGGATGTACAGTTGTTGCTTGCTATCGCTCATGGCCACCGGCGGGTTGGGGTGCACCTCGACCATCAAGCCCTCGACGCCGACCGCCTTGGCCGCCTTGGCCATCGGGATGGCGATATCGCGCCGACCGGCGCTGTGGCTGATGTCGATGATGATGGGCAGGTGCGTCTCCAGCTTGAGCGCGGCCACCGCCCCGATGTCCAGCGATGCCCGCGTCCACTTCTCGAACGTGCGGATGCCGCGCTCGATCAGCATGACGTTGGGGTTGCCGCTGGCCACGATGTACTCGGCGGCGTACAGGAACTCTTCCATGGTCGCCCCGAAGCTGTGCTTCAGGATGATCGGCTTGTTTTGTTGCCCCAGCGCCTTGAGCAGGTAGGCGTTTTGCATGTTGCGCGCCCCGACCCAGAACACATCGACGTAATCGTACATGGTCTGGAGCTGGCTCTTGTCCATGATTTCGCTGACGATGAACTGCCCGTACTTGTCGGCCACGCGGCGGGCAATCTTCAAGCCCTCCTCGCCCAAGCCCTGAAACTCATAGGGCGAGGTGCGCGGCTTGTAGGCCATGCCGCGCAAGAACTTCACGCCGCGTTGCGCCAGCGCCGCAGCGGTCTCGTCCATCTGCTCGAAGCTCTCGACCGCGCACGGCCCAGCGATAATCTTGAAATCGCCGCCGCCCAGCGTGGTCACGCCGTCGGGCATGGTAATCACCGTGCGCTCGCTGCTCGATTTGCGCTGCACCTTCAGCTTGGCCTTGGCTTGGCTTTCTTCCAAAGCCATCGACGCCCGAAAAATCTCCTTGAACAGCGTCTTGATGGCCTCGTTGCTGAACGGGCCGTTGTTGGCCATCTCGAGGGCTTGCAACATTTGCGCCTCGCGGGCGGGGTCGTAAAAACCCGCGCCGATGGCGGCTTGGACTTTGCCGATTTCGCTGACCACGCGGGCGCGTTGGTTGAGCAGTTCCAGCAGTTGCAGGTTGATGCCGTCCACCTGCCCGCGCAGCTCCAGCAGGCGTGCTTCGTTCGTCATGTCTTTCAAATCCTTTGGTTTTTAGATGTGCGTTTGGTTCACCCCAACGTGAGGATGAGATTATAACGCCTCTGGCAAAACCGGCCACACAAAAATAGGGGGTCTGGGCACGCCCAACTTGGCCTCGACACCGCACGCGCCAGCCGTTAGGCTTAGGCAACTTGCACGACCGTGCGGGTTTGATGGCTGTTTTGGGACATGGGTTTATCGGTATGCGCCCTCTAATCGTGATTTCCGGCCTCGTGTTGGCCGTCTCCATCGCTTTCGACCTATACCCGGGGTTGCGCGGCGGCGCAGGCTGGCAGTGGACGTATGTGCCGTCGCAACTGAGCGGGGCGGTGCTGGCATTGGCCGTCGGCCTGCTGGCGTATGTGGCCGTCTCGGGCGTGTTGATGCGCGCCCGCCGCGCCCGTGCGCTGGTGGTATGGGCGGTGCTGGGCGGCGCGGCCATCGGCTATCTGGTGACCGGCACGCAAGGCGACATCGGCTATACGCTGTTCACCCGCACCGTCTCGCCCGTCCAGACCGGCGCGTCGGCACTCGCCACGCGCATCATGGCCGCCGAGGGCATTTTGCCCACCCTCCAGCGCTGGCCGTCGGTCATGCAGCAATCGCTCGACGCCAACCTGATCCACTTCACCACCAGCCCGCCCGGGCAGGTGCTGTTTCACCAGCTCTTGGCCGACCTGCTCGACGCGCCCGCCCTGAGCGCGTTCGTGCAGCCGCTCAGCCAGCACCTGCGCCAGTATCAATGCGCCGATGTCACGGTGATGCGCTCGACCAACGGCGAAATCGTCAGCGCGGGGGCGGGGGTGCTGTTCCCGCTGGTGGCCGCGCTGCTGGCGTTGCCGCTCTACCTGCTGGCGCGTGACCTGACCGGCGACCGCCACGCGGCGGCGCGGCTGGCGGTGTGGGGCGCGCTCCTGCCGTCGGTCGGCCTGTTCGCCCCGACGTGGAACACGATTTACCCCGTGCTGTGCTTGCTGGCGTTTTGGCTGTTGCTGCGCGCCCTGCAAACGCGGCGCTTGGGTTGGGCGGGCGCGGCGGGCGTCGTCCTCAGCCTGACCACGTTCCTCAACTTCTCGGTACTGCCGATGTTGCTGTTGATGGGCTTGTTCACGTTGGGCTACACCCTGTTGACCGACCCACAACGCGCCGCCGGTGCGCGGGCGCTGGTCTGGCCGGTCACGGTTGGGATGGTTTTTGGGGTCGGGCTGTTGTCGGTGTGGATGGTGTTTTGGGCGGTGTCGGGCGTGTCGCCCGTCGCCATCCTGACCGAGACGTTTACCTCGCACAAAGACCTCGT
>JALONY010000025.1 GCA_025454715.1 Anaerolineae bacterium | reverse complement strand
AGCTTGGGCGCGCCCGCGGCGATTTGCGCCAGCGCGTCGTCCACGTCTTGGGCGGGCAATTCCTCGACCCCGATTTCCAGCAAGAAGTCGGCGGGTTGGGTCGGGGCGGGGGGCAACGCGGCAGGGACGCCCTGCGCGGGGCCCGCCCACTGCTGGGCAAAGCGCAACATCGGGTGGCCGAGTTGCTCGCGCTGGGCGGCGTAGGCCTTGGCGATGTTGCGCGTCATGTCGCGCATCCGGCGGAAGTACGTGGCGCGCTCGGTCACGCCAATCGCGCCCCGCGTGTCCAAGACGTTGAACAGGTGGCTGCACTTCAAGATGTAGTCATAAGCGGGGATAATCACGCCCGCCCCGAGGGCACGCTTGTGCTCGGCCTCGTAGGTGTCGTACACCGTCCGCAAGCCCTCGACATCGGCGATGTCGAAGTAGTATTTGCAGTGGTCGATTTCGTCCTGCAAGATGATGTCGCGGTATTGCAAGTCGCCCAGCCAATTGATGTCCCACGCCGAGTCCTTGCCTTGCAGCGCCAACACGATGCGCTCGAGGCCATAGGTAATCTCGACGCTGGTGGGTGCCAGCTCGAGGCCGCCCGCCTGCTGGAAGTAGGTGAACTGGGTAATCTCTTGCCCGTCCAGCCACACCTCCCAGCCCAAGCCCCACGCGCCCAAAGCCGGGCTTTCCCAGTTGTCCTCGACGAAGCGGATATCGTGCTGGCGCGGGTCGATGCCCAGCGCCTCCAGCGATTGCAAGTACAGCTCCTGCGGGTTGCCCGGGTCGGGCTTCAGGATGACCTGATACTGGTAATACTTTTGCATCCGGTTGGGGTTCTCGCCATACCGCCCGTCGTCGGGGCGCACCGATGGCTCGACATACGCCACGCGCCACGGCTCGGGGCCCAACACGCGCAGCAAGGTCGCCGGGTTGCCGGTGCCCGCGCCCACTTGGACGTTGTACGGTTCCCAGATGACGCACCCGTGCGCCGCCCAGAACTCGTGTAGTTTCAAGATAACTTGTTGAAAGTTAAGGGGTTTGGAAGTCATGCGCTGCCTCAGAATCGGCGCCGAAGAAGTTGACCCATTATAGTGTCAGCCCGCCCGATAAGCGAGGGCTTGCCCATCACGCGGGGCGCCCGCCCCCTCAGCCCCACACCCCCGTAGGGGCGCAGCGTGCTGCGCCCGCCCCCCCACACCCTCCCTTTGACCGCTCATTAAGTCTTGAGACAGTTCCTCAACCTACAAATTGTGTTTGTCCCGTATCATGAGATATACTTGCACCGACTTAAGAGTCGCGATACCCCCGCCCACCATTATTACGGGGACTGAGGAGCTTTCATGGCAGATCCATTGATTGGTAAAACGGTAGGAGAGTTCGTCGTCCGAGAGGTGCTCGGGCGCGGTGGTATGGCCGTGGTCTACTTGGCGTGGCAAGAATCGATGCGCCGTGAGGTCGCCCTCAAGGTCATCCGCATGGACGACCTCGAGAACAACCACGAGTTCACCCAGCGCTTCGCCACCGAGGCCAAGCTGATCGCCGCCCTCGAAGACCCGCACATCCTGCCGGTCTACAGCCACGGCATCGATGGCGACATCGCCTATTTGGCCATGCGCCTGCTGCGCGGTGGCTCGCTCGAAGACCTGATGAAGGGTGAACCCCTCACCCTCCAACGCGCCGGTGAGCTGTTCGTCCAGATTTGCAAAGGCTTGGCCGCCGCCCACAACAAGGGCGTCATCCACCGCGACCTCAAGCCGTCCAACATCTTGATGGACGACAACGGCCACGTCTACCTGACCGACTTTGGCCTCGCCAAGCTGGTCGATAGCGAAGGCTACCAGACCAAGACCGGCCAAATCGTCGGCACCCCGCTCTACATGTCGCCCGAGCAGTTGCGCGGTGAGCCGCTCGACTTCCGTTCCGACGTGTACGCGCTGGGCTGCATGTTGTACCAAATGCTGACCGGCACCCCCCCGTTCCCCATCACCGATGGCGACGTGATTCCGGTCATCTTCAAGCACCTGCAAAGCCCGCCCGACCCCGTCTCGACCCGCAACCGCAACATCCCCCCCACGGTCGAGGCGGTGGTGATGAAGGCGCTGGCCAAAGACCGCAACGAGCGCTACGACTCGGTGCGCTCCATGGCCAACGTCGTGGCCGAGGCCATCGGCCACACCAGCAACATCTCGCTCCCCCGCCCCGCCTCCGAGATTCTCAACCTCTCGAAGGTCAACATCGTGCGCCAAGAGGAGAAGAAGCCCAACCGCGCCCCGTTGTTCATCGGGCTGGGGGCGTTGGTCGCCGCCATCGTGTTGGTGGTGCTGGTGGTGTTCCGCCCGTTCGACAACCTCACCCCGCTGCCGCCCATCACGGTGGTCTTGGGCGAGTCGCGCCCGCTCAGCGAGTTCGAGGGGCAAGAAATCAACCAAGGGCTGGTCGAGCGCCGCTTGGGCTCCGAGGGGTTCGTGGCCATCGTGCCGTGCAACACCTCGTCGGAATATCACGCCGCCCTGACCCGCGAAATCACCACCTTTGCCCGCCAAGTCGATTTGCCCACGCGGGTGTATGACCCCGACAGCGACTCGTACAAGCAACTGACCCAAATCGAGAAGGCCATCACCGATGGCGCGGTCGGCATCATCATCTGCCCGCTCGATTTGTCGCTCTTGTCCGACACCTTCCAAGCCATCAAGGATGCGGGCATCCCGATGGTCTCGACCGCCTCGACCCTCGGCCAATACAACGGCGTCGGCGTGCTGATCGACAACTACCTGCTCGGCCTCGCCCCCGGGCAATACGCCGGTCAATGGATCCGCGATAACCTCGACGGCCAAGCCCGCGTCTTGGTGCTGCACTACGACGAACTGCCCGATGTCAAGCGCCGCGCCGAAGGTATGATTGACGGGATGCTCGAGTTCGCCCCCGACGCCCAAATCGTCGCCCGCGAAATCGGCGGTATCGTCGAGAACGGCGAGGCCGCCATCGAGAAGTTGGTCGCCAACGGCATCGAGTTCGATGTCATCCTGACCATCAACGACGCCGGTGCTTACGGCGCGGTCGATGCGATGCAAGACGCAGGGATTAGCCCCGAGGAAGTCCACATCTTCAGCGTGGACGCCGAGGTGCGCGCCCGCCAGCTCATCACCGAAGGCGAGTACTTCCTCGCGTCGGTCGATGCCGGTCGCACGGTGTTCGCCGAGGCGTCGGTCGAGGTCATGCGCCGCTTGCTGGCCGGTGAAGCCCTGCCCGAAATCCTCACCCATGAGCCCGGCGACCTCATCACGCCCGAGTTCTTGGCACAAAACGGCAATTCTTAGTCTGGCACGACGATAAGGAAGCCCACATTCATGATTGACGAACGGCTGCTGGAGCCTATCGGGACACTCAGCGGTGACATCCGCTTTTTGGGCACGTTGCTCGGGTTGGTCATCCGCCAACAACACGGCGAGGACGCTTTCAAGCTGGTCGAGGAAATCCGCGCCAGCGCCAAAGCGCGCCGCGCCGGTGATGACGCCGAGACCGATCGCCTGATGGAGCGCGTCAAAAGCCTGACTCTCGGCCAAAAGCGCGTGCTGACCAAAGCCTTCGCCAATTACTTCCAGCTCATCAACATCGCCGAAGACCATCAGCGGGTGCGCGTCTTGCGCGCCCGCGAGGCGGATGGCGGCCTCAACGAGACGCTGGATACCGCCATCGCCGAGCTGCGCGCCGCCGATGTCGCGCCCCAGCGCGTGCGCGACATCCTCGAGGCCGTGCGGGTGCGCCTCGTCTTCACCGCCCACCCGTCCGAGGCCAAGCGCCAAGAGGTCTTGCTGAAGATGAGCGACATCAGCGAGATGCTGTCGATCATCGAGCGCCAACAGCTCCTCCCGCGTGAGAAGCGGCGCATCGCCAGCGACATCCTGCGCCGCATCGAGCAACTCTGGCAAACCCCGCCCAACCGCGCCTCTCGCGCCACCGTCATGGACGAGGTCGAGTTCGGCACCCACTTCCTCGTCCGCTTCGTGATGAACGTGGTCGTAGACCTGTACCTCGAGCTTCAGGCCGCCCTCGAACGCCACTACCCGGGGCACGATTGGTCGGACGTGCCGCCCATCTTGTCGTTCGCCTCATGGATTGGCGGCGACCGCGACGGCAACCCCAACGTCACCCCCGACGTGACCCGTGAAGCCCTCGACTATATGCGCCGCCACGCCCGCGCCGCCTATCAGGCCGAGGTCGATTACATCCGCGAGCGCCTGACCCAATCGCTGGACGAATTGTCGGACGGCAAGGAGTTGCTGGCCGCGCTGGCCGGTGAAAACGTGGTCGGCGGGCGCTACCCGGGCGAGGTCTATCGCCTGTTCCTCAACCGCGTCAGCCAACGCCTGAACACCGACGCCTATCAGCACGGCGGCGACCTGCTGGAAGACCTCGACCTCATCATCAACAACCTGCGCAAGAACGGCGCGGTTCATTCCGCCGAGGGCACGCTCAAGCGCCTCCGCATCAAAGTCCGCTTGTTCGGCCTCCACCTCGCCCCGCTCGAAATCCGCGAGGACTCGCGCTTGCACGTGGCCGCCCTCGATGAACTGTTCCGCCACTATGGCATGACCGACAACTACGCCGAGATGCCCGAGGCCGACAAGCAAGCCTTGCTCACCCGCGAAATCGCCAGCAAGCGCCCGCTCTTCCCCATCACCCCGCACTTCAGCGACGCCACCAACCGCGTCATCGCGACGTGGCGCATGGTCTCGGAGGTGCACCGCCAGCACAGCCCCCGCGCCATCGACACCTTCATCGCCAGCATGAGCCGCAACGGCAGCGACGTGCTCACCCTGTTGCTGCTGGCACGCGAGGTCGGCATCGACGCGCACGTCTCGGTCGTGCCGCTGTTCGAGACGGTCGATGACCTGATGAACGCCCCCGACGTGATGACCGCGCTGTTCGGCAACCCCGAGTACCGCGCTTATCTGGCCGGGCGCGGCGACGTACAACAAATCATGATTGGCTACTCGGACAGCAACAAAGACGGCGGCTACATCGCCTCCAATTGGAGCCTGTACCGCGCCCAACAAGAATTGGCCGCCCTATGCACCCAGCACGGCGTCCGGCTGGAGTTGTTCCACGGGCGCGGCGGCAGCATCGGGCGCGGCGGCGGCCCGACCAACCGCGCCATCTTGTCGCAACCCCCGGGCTCGATGCAAGGCCCGATCAAAATCACCGAACAAGGCGAGGTCATCGCCTACCGCTACGGCAACCCCGACATCGCCTATCGCCACCTCCAACAGGTCATCAACGCGGCGCTGTTGGCCTTGGGCAAGCCCGGTGCCCCCGCCGAGCCGCGCTGGTTCGCCGTGATGCACGACCTCGCCCACCGCAGCCACGCCTATTACCGCACGTTCGTCTACGAGACCCCGGGCTTCCTCAATTATTGGCAAGAGGCCACCCCCATCAACGAATTGGCGCACTTGCCCATCGGCTCCCGACCGGCCAAGCGCAGTAAGGGCGGCTTCGAGTCCATCCGCGCCATCCCGTGGGTGTTCAGTTGGATGCAGAGCCGCGCCATCATCCCGTCGTGGTACGGGGTCGGCCACGCCTTCGAGGGGTATGCCCACAGCACGCCCGACGGCCTCGCCACCCTGCGCGAGATGTATGAGCACTGGCCGTTCTTCCGCGCCCTCATCGACAACGTGCAGCTCGACGTGGCCAAGGCCGACATGGGCATCGCCAAGCTCTACAGCCGCCTCGTCGGCGACAAGGCGCTACGCGACGAGATTTTTGGCCAAATCACCGCTGAGCACGCCCGCGCCTGCCATTGGATTTGCGCCATCACCGACCAGACCACCCTGCTCGACAAAACCCCGATGATGCAACGCTCGATCGACAGCCGCAACCCGTATGTCGATCCGCTCAACTTCATTCAGGTGGCCTTGCTCGAAGAATTGCGCCGCGCCAACCCCGAACTGCCCAGCACCGGCGAGGTGCTTCAGGCGGCGTTGGCCACCGTCAACGGCATCGCCGCAGGCATGAAGACCACCGGATGACCATGCTGCGTGCCGCGCTGGGGCGCACCGCGCCGCGGGCTTTGCTGGCCGTCCTGCTCGGTTTCGGTGCCGAGGGCTTGCTGTGGGCGGGGTCGTCCCAACGCGACGGCTACGAGGCGGCCTTGGCCGTGGCCGGTTATCTGGCGCTGGCCATGCTCTCGCTCGACCTGATGACCCGCTGGCGCGTGCGTGACCTGTACGGGCTGGCCGCCGTCGGGGGCATGGTCGCCCTGACCTATAGCGCCCTGTTCAACCCGTCCGTCACCCTGCGCGAGATGCCGCTTTCGGTGCTGACCGATGTCTTGGGCGGCCAAGCACTGATTGCTATGGCCATGCTGCTGCTGTTCTGCATGGTGGCCGGTGTCGCGAGGCGCTGGGCGTGGTTGGCCGTCCCCGTCAGCGCGCTGATTGGCGCGGCGTGGGGCGTGTGGTTGCGCTGGTCACCCGAGCTGGGCGGCTGGGCGGCCTTGCCCACCACCCGCGAGACCGTGCTGTGGCTGGGCGGCGGGTTCGCCGTGGCGGTACTGGGCTTGGCGGTGCTCACCCGCCTGAGCGCCCCGATCGCCCGCCCGCATCTGGAGCTGGGCGCGTATGAATGGCTGTTCGTCGGCGGGGTCGTCATCATCGCCCTCTATCGCCAATTCGACCAACGCACCATCGACTCACCGACTTACTTGGCGCTGAGCGGGCTGGCGTTGGTCTGCCTCGCCATGCTGTGGTACCGCAAAGACTCGTATTTTGCGTGGGTGACCACCCCGTGGCAACCGCGCCCCGCGTGGCTACCGTTGCTCGCCAGCTTGGCGGTGCTGGTGCTGGCCGCCTATGACAGCTACGCCCAACCGCAGGCCATCGTGGCTGGCCTGCCGATGTTCCAGTTCATCCGCCTGATGTTTTCCATCGTGGCGTTGCTCTGGCTGCCGGGCGTCGTGCTCCTGATTGGCCTGCGCGCCGTCATCCGCGACATTCAGGCCAAACCGCTCTAAGAGACAGGGGCGAAAACCGCCCCTAAATCAACCCCGCGTCCGGCCAATACTCCCCCTGATACGCCAGCACGGCGTCGAGGTGTACCGTCAGCGTGTACGGCTGCACCGGCAAGGCGTCCGGCACGGCCTGCACCGTCAACGAGTCCGGCAGGGTGCCCGCCCATTCCGCCCGATACACCCCGCCCCCCTGCGGCTTACAGGTCACGCGCACGGTCATCGGGGTCGGGTCGGGCGGGGTGGCGAAGCGCAACAGCACCGTGCGCGCCTCCAACACGGCTTGCTCGACCGACGCCCCGCGCCGATGAAACAGGTTGAAGTCAGCGCGCCCAGTCATCAACGGCGCGCAGCGGCGGCGCGCATCGGGCGGCAACACGGCGCGCAACGTCTCGACCTCGGCCTCGGAGCGGCACCAAATCATCTGGAGCGGCTCCAACGTCAGCCCGCCGGGCACCAGCACCTGCGCCCGCCGCGCCGACAAAATTTCGTCACGGGTGTCGGGGCGCGGCAAGCCATCGTGATAGATGTGCTCGAACGGCAATTCCTCGAAGGCGTTGGCGGTGGCGAAGGTCTTGCGCGTTTGCCACGGGTCGCCCGCGCTGAAGCGCGTCTCGGGCGCGCACAAGACCGTTTCGAGGTCGAACAACAAATAAACCGGACGGGCGATGTCGTCGCGCCCACGCTTGGCGACCGGCTTGATGCCCTCACGGTGCCACAGGTCGGGCGTGCGCGGCCTAAAATACAAGTAGGTATTGTCATCGCGCCGCCGCCCATCGGTCTGGATGGGCGGGATGTAGCCGGTCTTGAGCATCTCGGCCACCGCTTCGAGGTCGGCACAATAAAACAAGAAATACGTCCACCACACCCGCCCAGCCAGCCACGGCTGACGGCGTAGCTTGGCCAATTCGCGCCGGAACGACGGCGCATCGCGCTTTTCGGGCACCGACAAGCGCCGGTTGAGCTTGGCGAGGCGGAACGGGCGCGCCAACGACTCCGCTTCCGCCGCCGGTTCGCTCAAGAGGCCGAACGCCCGTTGGGTGTTCAGGTCGCTGAGCAAGTCGCGCAGGCGGGCGGTATACAGCGCGTCCTCGCTAAAATCGAGGTAATTCAGGTGCTCGAGGTACAGCGGAATCTCGGCCAACGGCTGCACCAGCAACGGGATGATGCGCTTGCCCTTCCGCAGCAACCGCATCTGCTCGGCGCGGCAAAAGCGCGAGTGATAGGCCGCCGCGCTCAGCAGCACCACCCCGACATCGCACGCCTCGATGGCGTCCTCGATGGCCACCGTCCAGCTCTCGCCGCCCTGTATCTGCGAGACATCCAGCCAGACCGAGCACCCCGCCGCCCGCAAGTCCTCGCGTAGGCGCAACGCCAACGCCTTGCCGTCTTCCCGCGCATACGAGATGAAGATGTTCAACGAGCCTTCGGTCATGACGGTCACTCCTCGGTAGCGGTCAGGGTCAGGGTGTGGGGCGAGGCTTGGGTCAGCGGCGGCACGAACAGCAGGGCGTTGGGCGCTGCCCCGCTACCGCTCACGGCGGCGGTCACCCCGCGCACGTAGTCCAGCCCGTCCAGCAACGGGATGAGATAGGGCGCCCACGGCTCCAACGCGCCCGGGAACTGCCAGCCCATCAACAGGCCAGCGGCCTGCAACGTCGCCCACAGGTCGGCCAGTTGCGAATCGCTCAGGGTTTGCGGTTCGCCGTCGTCGGGCGTCAGGGTCAGGCGGGTGCGGCGGGCGGTGGCCTCGAGGCTGACGCTGAAGCCCGCCCCGCTGCCGCCGACCACGAAACGCCCGTTGGCCTTGCGAATCACCCGCCCGAGGTCACGCAATAACCGCTCGAACGGCACCCGACCGACCGGCTTGTTGAGCAAGTCGGCAATCTGGCGCAGATTGCGCGCTGCATCGTGCTTGCGGTCGTAGATGTGCAAATAAACCGGTATCGGCAAGGCGTCCAGCGCGGACTCGAACAGCGGGCGGATGTCGGCCTGCCACGTCAAATCACCGTCGCCGAACTCGGGCACGGCCAACGACCCGATGCCCCATTCCGCCCAGCGGCTGGCCAGCAACTGCACCGCGGCCTCGATGTCCTCGCGCTTGGCGTTGGCGCGCCAATGCGCCTTGATGGGCAGGTGCAAAATGCGCTTGCGCCCCGCCTGCGCCAGCCACACCCGCCCCAACGCCAGCCGCCCCGACGCGCACAACGCACGGTACTCCTCATACACCTGCGGAAAGAAGCGCTTGAACTCGCTCGACAAGCCGCTCCCCATCACCCCCGCCGTGTTGACCGGATGCACCCACACCGTCGCCGGAGACACGAAAATATCGCTCTCGACCGTGATGATCATCGCCCCTACCCCTCCCGCTGACTCGCTCGGCTCATCATAGAACACGTTTTCTGCCCGCGCAACGCGAAGAGGGCAAGCGATAGCCCGCTTGCCCTCAAAATTGGGTGAACCCCCGCGTGGCGCGTGTTAGCCCTCGGTCGATTCGCCTTCAGGCGCGGCCTCGTCCACCGTGACCGGCAAGCCGATGCCTCGGGCGAGGTTGAAGGTCTCCAGCATGGCCACCGCGTCACGCACGCCTTGTTGCGCGCTCTCCATCGCATCGTCGGCGTTCAGGTCGGC
>JALONY010000387.1 GCA_025454715.1 Anaerolineae bacterium | reverse complement strand
CGTCTACGCCAACATGCCGCGTTACGGCCTCGGCAAGGCCATGCACCACAGCCCCGCCACCGGCCAGCGCATGACCGCCCGCCGCCGCTTGGGCGGGCAAAACGAACCCGCCGTGGAGCTTACCCCCTCGGAATGATATGCTTGGCGATACCGCCGTGGGGTCGGTGAATCACCGGCTCCACACCACCCACCCACCACAGCGAGAGCCACCCATGCCCCGCCCACCCAACGACACCCTACGCGAACGATGCGTGACCGAAGCCCTCAGCATCATCGAAGCCGACGGCCTCGAAAACCTCAGCCTGCGCGAGGTAGCCCGCCGCTTGGGTGTGTCGCACCAGACCCCCTACCGACACTTCCCCTCGCGTGACCATTTGTTGGCCGAGGTCGTCCGGCGTGCCTATGACGGGTTCGCCAACCACCTCGACGCCGCCCACACCCCCGATGCCGACCCGCGCGCCACCCTCTACGCTATGGGGCACGCCTACCTGAGCTACGCCCTCGACCGACCGCTACACTATCGGCTGATGTTCGGCACGCCCCTGCCCCCGCATGACCAACACCCCGAGATGCTGCACAGCGCCCGCCACGCCTTTGACCTGTTGCGCGAGGCCATCGCACAAGCCTACCCCAGCACCCCGCCCGATGACCTCGACCGTGATGCGTTGTTCGTCTGGTCGGCGCTGCACGGGCTGGCCGCCATCTTGCGCTCGGACGCGCTACCCGCGCTCGGGTTTTCCGAACAAGCGCTCGAAGGCCACATCGCCCACATCTTCAACCGCATCGGCCAAGCGCTCGAAGCCAAGACCTAACGAGATTCAAATCACCCAAAACAGAACAAATGGTCTATACTATAAGGGTGTTTCGCACCACTTACCGACGCCAAGGACACCCCATGACCTCGCCAGAAGTTTTGTACGACGGCATCGCCTTTATCGCCGAGGCCTTCCACGACATGCGCGCCAAACTGGTCGGCAGCCTGACCGAGGCCGACCTTGTCTATGCCCTGCCCAACAACCCGACCTTGGGCGAGCAATTGGCCGATTTTCTCGGCATCGAGGCGTTTTACGCCCAATCGTTCGCCAGCCTCGAGCAAGACTGGAAGGCGTATCAGCGCCCCGCCGCGCTCCAGACCCCCGCGGACTATCTGACCGCCTTTGACGGGTCGTTTGCCAAGCTCAAGACGGCCTTGTCGGCCTACCGTCCCGACCAAGGTCAGGCCGTCACGGTCAAGCGCGGCGACTGGGAGCCGACCCTCGTGCAGCAGTTCGACACCTACGCCCAAGCCGTCCTGATCGTGTTCGGCAAGCTAGACATCTACATCAAGGCACTGGGCAAGCCCTTGCCCGAGCGCTGGGCGGACTGGGTCGGCTAAGCGCCGCGCACCACCGCCTCTAAATACCCTACCGCCGCCCGCTTCAGCTCTGCGACCAAATCGCGCTGCATGTCGGGCGGCGCGTGCGTGATTTTGTCCAACACACCCCACATCATCCCCATTACCATATAGGCGCTCAGGTCACGTTGGCGCTGCGCCAGATGTGGCGCGGCCTCGCCGATGATGCCGCTCACCGCCACGTGTATGCTGGCGAACACCCCCTCGACCGCCTCGCGCAACGCTGGCGACACCCACTCGCTCTTCACCACGTGATGAAAGCCCGGGTGCTGTTGAGCATAGCCCACCAGCCAATCGACCGCCTGCTCCACCCGTTCACGGAGCGTCAACGCCCGCGGCGCAAAAATCGCCGCCGCCGATTCGCGCATCTCGACCAAATATTGCTCGGCCAATGCCTGCAACACCGCGTCTTTGTTCGGGAAGTACTGATAAATCGAGCCGACCGACGTGCCCGCGTGCCGCGCAATCTCCCCCACGTTCAACGCCGCGTAATCGGTCGTATTGAGCAATGCCGCCGTCGCGTGCAAGATGCGCTGGCGACGCTCGACACTGCGCCCCTGTTGCGGCTCACGCCGCTTGTCGTCTGTCGTGGTCATGGTCACAACTTGAGGATTGGCTAAAAGATGTCTTGTCATTATAGCGCATTTGTCGTTATGATAATCATGAACATGAATTCATGTTCATATCAAACAGGAGCATCCACCCCATGACCACCCCCGACCTGACCTCCAAAATCGCCCTCGTCACCGGTGCCAATAGCGGCATCGGCTTGGCCACCGCCCAAGGCTTGGCGCACCGTGGCGCCACCGTGGTGATGCTGTGCCGTAGTCGCGACAAAGGCGAGGCCGCACGCCAAGCCATCACCCAAGCCACCGGCAACCCCAACGTCCACCTCCTCCTCGCCGACCTCGGCGTTCAGGCACAGGTGCGCCGCGCCGCCGATGAGTTCAAGGCGCGCTTCTCACGCCTCGACATCCTCATCAACAACGCCGCCATCATCCCCGCCCAGCGAGAAGTAACCCCCGACGGCCTCGAAACGCAGTTCGCGGTCAATCACTTGTCGTATGTCCTGCTCACCCACCTGCTGCTCGATGTGTTGAAAGCCTCGGCACCGGCGCGCATCGTCAACGTCAGCTCCAACCT
>JALONY010000386.1 GCA_025454715.1 Anaerolineae bacterium | reverse complement strand
TCAGCCCCGTCTGGCTGATGTTGGGCAATTGGGCGATGTGGCCGGTCGAGGAGGCCACGCGCCGCTATTACGTCGGCAAGGCACGCGCCACCATCAAGCGCATCAACCCCAAGGTGGTCGGGATTACCGGCAGCTATGGCAAGACGACCACCAAGAATTTCGTGGCGGATTTGTTGGGCGGGCAGTTCCGCACCTACCCGACGCCCAAGAGCTTCAACACGATGCTGGGCGTCAGCCGCGCCATCAACGCCGACCTGACCGATAATTATGCGCTGGATTATTTCGTGGTCGAGATGGGGGCGTATTTCCCCGGCGAAATCCGGCGGATTTGCGGCCTGACGCCGCCGCACATCGGCATCGTGACCGAGGTCGGGCCGATGCACCTCGAGCGGTTCAAGACCCTCGAGCGCACGATGACGGCCAAATATGAGCTGATTGCGGCGTTGCCTGCTGACGGGGTTGGGATATTCAATTGGGATAACGACTACGTGCGGCGGATGATGCAGAAAGGCCACCCCCAGACGCGCATCGGGGTGAGCAAGACCGCCGACCCCGCCCACCCGCCCGCCGAGGTGCGCCTAATAGCCACCGACATCGGCGAGACGCTGGACGGCCTGACGTTTACGCTGCACGACGCCCAGACCGGCGAGGTGCAGCGGTTCGAGGTGCCGGTGGCGGGCGAGCACAACGTGACCAACCTGATGTGCGCGGTGGCGGTCGGGCTGCACGCGGGCATGACGCTGAAGGCGCTGGCCGCCCGCGCCAAGCTGGTCAAGCCGTCCGAGGCGCGCTTGGTCACGCAACGCACCGCGCAGGGCATCACGGTCATCAACGACGCCTACAGCGCCAACCCGATCGGGGCGCGCTCGGCGTTGCGGGCGTTGGCGTTGCACAGCGGCGGGCGGCGGGTGGTGGTGACGCCCGGCATGGTGGAGCTGGGCGACCTGATGGAGCCGGAAAACCGGTCGCTGGGCGAGTTCATGGCCGGGCAGGTCAGCGATGTGATTTTGGTCGGGGTGGAGCGGACGCGCCCGATTGCCGAGGGGTTGCGGGCGGCGGGCTTCCCTGCCGAGCGGGTGCTGGCGGTCGAGCGGCTGTCGGAGGCCATCGCGTGGACGCAAGCCCACCTCGCGGCAGGCGATACGGTGCTGTATTTGAACGACCTGCCGGATACGTATTGATGGGCGTTGCCGCCTCCCAAGCAGAACCCCAGAAATTGTTATTGTGGTCACGATGGTTTGTGGGTACTATCATGGGTACGTCTGGTGTCACATATTGAGGACGATATGAAAAGCAAAACCAATCTGGTGTCGTTCGTGAGCGGTATCGCTCGCTTGGCAGATTTCGGTGGCGCGCTCAAAAGTCACACCCCGCGCACATCACGGTTCCATCAGCGCAGTGACCGCGAGGCGTTGCAGTCCGACTGGGGCAAAATCAGCCAAGACTTTCAAAAAGCAATCACACGCTTCGAGAAGCTGAAATCGTCTGGGAATGCCTCGCATGTCTGAAGAGACTGCACCGTCTCTCCCTGATGCTCCCGAGGGGCAGAAGAAGTCTGCCCCTGAAATTTCGCTCGATTCCGAGAAAAAACCTGCGAATCAAAACGTTGTCTTATTCCGTAGTGAAGAGACCAACGGCCTGCTCCCGCCCCCTTCGATGTTGGAGGGGTATGAGCGGGTGTTGCCCGGCAGCGCCGACCGTTTGCTCAAGATGGCCGAGGCTGAGCAAGCCCACCGCCAATCCCTCGAGGCGCAAGACCTCACCCACAGCCATGCCATCGAGCGCTCTCAAGTCGAAACCGACGCCAAGCTACAGAGCCGAGGCTTGAACTTCGCGTTTGGTTTGGCGCTGGTCACGATTTTATCGGGTGGGGTGTTGATTGGCATCGGGAGTGATGGCGCGGGTTTTGCGTTGATATTGGGCACGGTCGGTACCATTGCTGGCGCGTTTTTCATCTCGCGCCGCTTCCGCGATAAACCCGCGCTTGATTCTAAGACGACCGACGACTCGCCATCATAACCGTTTGCTTGTTGTGAGGCGGCACCGGTTTTTGCCTGACTGATTCCGACGAGGCCGCACATGACCGATGAGACGCCCGAAGTATCGTTGAACCCCGTGCCCCAAGAGGTGATTGTGCCGGTGGATGGGCGCGTGCCGCCCCCGTCGGTGCTGGAGCGTTATGAGCAGGTGTTGCCCGGCAGCGCCGACCGCGTGCTCAAGATGGCCGAGGCTGAACAAGCCCACCGCCACGCCATCGACTCACAGGCCGCCCAGACCGACAGCCGCGTGCGGACGCGGCGGTTGGCGTTCGGCTTCACGTTGGCCGTGATGGGGGTGTCGCTGGGGGCGGTTTTGGGTGGGATGTGGCTGATTATGCGGCTGTTCTGGGCGCGGCGCGCCCGCCGATGACCGACCTGCCGCTGTTGGTGCGCTTGCTGGAGCGCTACCCCCACCAAACCACCGACCGCGTGACCGATGGGCGGGTGTATCGCCCGTTTCGGGTGGGCGCGGCGCGGGTGCTGATGCAGGCCGGCCTGAC
>JALONY010000385.1 GCA_025454715.1 Anaerolineae bacterium | reverse complement strand
TGTATGACATCAATTCGCCCATCCTCGGCAATTATCCCCACACCGCCGCCCTCGCCCTGTGGGCAGACCTCGGCGTGATTGGGCTGGCGCTCTGGCTGACGATGGTCGGCGGGGGTGTGGTGGCGAGTTTCGCCCTGTTGCGCCAGCGCCCACCCGACGCGCTTGCCCGCGCCGCGTTGTTGGCCGCGTTCGTCGCATGGCCACCGGCCTGACCGAGTATGCCCCCGCCACCCTCTTGCACAGCCAAGCGCTGGGCTGGGGAATCCTCGCCGCCGCCCTCGCACCAGCAAACCGCCGTATGTTAGAATCAGGCGCGTCAGCCGCCCAATGAGTTGGAGAGTCGCCCGATGGTCGATACCCCACAAATCCGCGATTATTTGTTTAGGGGCAGCTTGGCCGACATCGACCCCGATGTCGCCGAGCTGGTGCGCCACGAAACCGCACGCCAAGCCCGCACCCTCATCATGATCCCGTCCGAAAGCACCATCCCGTTCGCCGTGCGCGATACCTTGGCCTCGGCCTTCCACAACATCTACGCCGAGGGCTACCCGCTCGAGAGCACCCGCACCATGAGTGAGGGGGAGTTGCTCGATTATCACGCCCGCCTGCCTGAGTTTCGCCGCATCAGCGATGAGCGCTATTACAAGGGCACCGAGTACGCCAACATCGTCGAGTCGCTGGCGCGCCGCCGCGCCGCCGAGGTGTTCGCCACCGACAAATACCCCGCCGACAGCCTGTATATCAACGTGCAAGCCTTGTCGGGCGCGCCCGCCAACAACGCGGTCTATTCGGCCTTGCTGTCGGTCGGCGATACGGTGATGGGCATGGACTTGATTCAGGGTGGCCACCTGACCCACGGCTCACCGGTCAACCGCAGCGGCAAAAACTACAAAATCGTCAGCTATGGCATCCACCCCGAGACCGAGCTGATCGACTACGACGAGATGCGCCGCCTCGCCCTCGAGCACCGCCCCAAGATGATCATCGGTGGGTACTCGAGCTACCCGCACCCCGCCGACTGGGCGAAATATCGCGCCATCGCCGACGAGGTCGGGGCATACCTGCTGGCCGACGTGGCGCACGTCGCTGGCCTGATTGCGGCGGGCGTGTACCCCAGCCCGGTCGGCATCGCCGATGTCGTCACGTTCACCACCCACAAGACGCTGGGCGGCCCGCGGGGCGCCATCATCATCACCCACAAAAAGGCGCTGGCCACCAAGATTGACCGCGCCGTGTTCCCGGGCGAGCAGGGCGGCCCTCACGTCAACACGATTGCGGCGCTGGCCGTCGCGCTCAAGCTGGCCGCTACCGACACCTTCAAGGACTTGCAGCGCCAGACGGTGGCCAACGCCGCCCGCCTGCGCGATAAGCTGCAAGCCCGTGGCCTCAAAATCCCGTTCGGCGGCACCAGCACGCACCTGCTCAACGTCGATTGCGGCTCGATCGTCGGCCCCGACGGCACGACCCTCTCGGGCGATATGGCCGCCCGCATCCTCGACCTCGTCGGCATCGTGTGCAACCGCCAGACCATCCCGGGCGACACCTCGCCGTTGCGCCCCAGTGGTATCCGCCTCGGGTTGCCGTGGATTACCCAGCGCGGCTTCAGCGAGGCCGAGACCGACCTGTTGGGCGACATCATCGCCGATGTGTTGACGGCGTGCGTGCCGTTCAGCTACGCGGGCAAGAAGCGCGCCATCAGCCGCGCCAGCCTCCCGTTCGAGGTGCTCAGCGATGCGCGCCTGCGCGTGCGTGACCTCGCCCTGAGCATCGGCATCGACACCGACGCCGAGGCCGACGATTACCCGCACTTCGCTTACCGCGACACCCTGCCCGACACCGGCGCGTACCGCTTGTACGTGTGGGGGGAGCACGCCGCGCCGTTCGTCAACGGCCTCGTGACCTCGGACGTGCTGGCCTTGCGCGAGGGTGATGAGCAACCCACCCGCGTCCTCGCCCCAGACGGTACCGAATGGGCGACTGGTCGGGTCGCGTTGGTCGAGGGCGGTTACGTCGTCGATGTCAACCGCAACGCCGGAACCATCGCCGCTTTCTTCCGCAGCGCGTCAGACGGGTTCGTGCTGCTCGACCCTGCCGACCCGTATGCGCGCCTCCCGGGGCCGGTCGATGTGCGCGTCTTGGGCGAAATCGACGCGCCTGCGCCGCTGAACGACGGTGAGGGCTACGCGCCCAAAGCGTTTTACGTCGGCATGAGCAAGCACGGCGCGGCACTCCCCGCCTTTGCGTGGGAAGAACCCGCCGAAAGTGGCCTGAAGACCACCCCGTTGCACGCCACCCACAAGGCGATGGGCGCTAAGCTCGTCCCGTTCGCGGGCTACGATATGCCGGTCTGGTACAGCTCGGTCACCAAGGAGCATCTCGCCGTCCGCAAGGGAGCGGGTGTGTTCGATGTGGCGCACATGGGCGTGTATGACGTGCAAGGCGCGGGCGCTGCCGCCTTCCTCGACAGCGTGACCACCAACGATGTGTTCGGCCTCACCGTTGGCGAGTCGCACTATACCTACTTGTTGGGCACCGACGGGCAACCGCTGGATGACCTGATGATTTACCGCGTCGGCCAAGACCACTATCTGGTGGTGGTCAACGCCTCCAACGACGCCAAAAACTGGGCGTGGCTCAACGCAGTGAAGGCCGGTCAGGTCAGCATCGACCCGGCCAACCCCGCCCGCCGCGCCACCGGTGCCGACGCCTGCACCCTGCGCGACCTGCGCGCCGAGACCAGCGG
>JALONY010000384.1 GCA_025454715.1 Anaerolineae bacterium | reverse complement strand
CTCGGCGTGCGTGCGCGCCCAAGTCCGCCTCGCCCAGCAACACGGCGCGCAAGTCGTCAGCGGGCAGCGCGTCCGGCGCGTGGCCGCCCACCCCGACAGTGTGACGGTCGAGACCGAAAGCGCCACCTATCACGCGGCGCGCTTGGTCGTCACAGCGGGGGCGTGGACGAACGCGGTCTTGGCCGACCTCGGCCTGAGGTTGCCGTTGGAGGTGCGCCGGATTCAATATGCCTTCTTCCGACCCGCCCAGCGCGCCGATTATCAGCCGCCGCGCTATCCGGTCATGTTGCTGCACACCGGCGAGTCGTTCATCGGCGTGCCCTACAGCATCCCCGATTATGACCAACACGGCGTCAAATACGCCTATCACGACGGCCCCGCCGTAGCGTCCGCCGACGAGGTGCAGCGCACCCCCGACCCCGACGTGCCCGACAGCTTGCGCCCATTTTTCGAGCGCTACATCCCGGGGGTGGTCGGCGCGCCGCACGTCGAGACGCACGTCTGCCTCTATACCATGACGCCCGATACCCATTTCGTCATCGACCGCCACCCCGAGCACGCCCACATCACCCTCGCCAGCCCGTGCAGCGGCCACGGCTTCAAGTTCTCGCGCTTGATTGGGCAGATGCTCTCCCGCCTCGCCCAAGGGCAAGCGGTCGGCCACGACCTCGGCCTGTTCAGCCTCGGGCGGTTCGGCGCGGCGGTCAATCTTTAATCCCAGACTTCACACGTCGTGGTTTAATGGCGTCATCTGACCCGCGCACCTCACCGAGGCACACGCCCAAGAAGAAGGCACATGATCGAAGTCCAAAACCTGCGAAAAGTGTTCGACAACTTCATCGCCGTCGATGACGTGAGCTTCACGGTCGGGGCGGGCGAGGTGTTGGCCGTGCTGGGGCCCAACGGCGCGGGCAAGACCACCACCGTCCGCATGATGACCAGCATCATCCGCCCGACCGGCGGCACCTGCCGCATCGCAGGGCACGACGTGGTGACGCAAGCCCCCAAAGTGCGCGCCAGCGTCGGCGTCCTGACCGAACAACACGGCCTATACGAGCGCATGAAGGCGATGGAATACCTCGACTTTTTCGGGCGGGTGTATCGCATCGACCGCGCCCAAGTCCAACGGGACGCCCTGCGCCTGATGGAGCGTTTCGACCTCGCCGAGGCACTCGACCGGCGCATCGGGGATTACTCGAAGGGCATGAAGCAAAAATTGTCGCTGGTGCGCGCCCTCATCCACAACCCGCCGGTGCTGTTGCTGGACGAGCCGACCTCGGCGATGGATCCGCAAAGCGCCAAGCTGGTGCGCGATGCCATCCTCGAACTGCAAAAAGACCGGCGCACCTTCTTGATTACCACCCACAACCTGAGCGAGGCGCAAACGCTGGCCGACCAAATCGCCATCATCCGGCGCGGGCGCATCGTCGCCAGCGGCACGTTCGAGGCGTTGCGCCGCCGTTTCGCCGGTGAGCCGCTGATGGAATTGCGCGTCAACGGCGCGCTGGACGGTGCGACCGAGGCCGCCAAGCACCTCGTCACGGTCACCGAGCACGGCGATGGCTGGTTGCGCTATCAAACCCGCCAGCCCGAGCGTGATAACCCCGCCCTCGTGCGCGCCCTGACCGGTCTGGGGGTCGAGGTCGTCACCCTCGCGCCCGTCACGCAAACCCTAGAAGATGTCTACCTGAACGCGGTCAAAGAGGACGAAGCCGATGAACGAACTCGCTATCTCCCTGAGTAACGCCATGCTCATCACCCGCCGCGAGGTGCGCGATAGCTTCCGCGATTGGCGCATCCTCGGCCCGATTTTGGTGATGACGTTCGTTTTCCCCTACTTGGCCACCGTCTTGTCCAACCAGATGATCAACTTCATCGAGGGGTTCGGCTTTGGCGGCAACATCGCCGATCGCGCCGTGCCGTTCCTGCTGATGGTGGTCGGGTTCTTCCCAGTCTCGCTGTCGCTGGTCATCGCCCTAGAGACGTTCGTGGGCGAGAAAGAGCGCCGCAGCCTCGAGCCGCTGCTCAGCACCCCGCTGACCAATTGGGAGTTGTACGTCGGCAAGACGTTGGCGGCCATGCTGCCGCCCTTGTTGGCCTCGCTGGGCGGCATGGTGATTTACTTGCTGTTGGTGGTCGGCGGCGAGTCCGAGTGGCGGCCACAAGCCGTCCTCATCATCCAAATCATGCTGCTCTCGCTCATCCAGACCTTGGTGATGGTGGCCGGTGCAGTGGTCGTCAGCAGCCAAACGACCAGTGTGCGCGCCGCCAACCTGTTGTCGTCGTTCATCGTCGTCCCCATCGCCATCGCGCTCCAAGTCGAGGCGGCCATCGTGTTCGTCGCGCCCGATTTCTCGTCGCCCAGCGGCGTCGGCATCTTGTGGATGGCGATGCTGTTCATGAGCGTGATTGCGCTGTTGTTGCTCCGCATGGGCGCGGCCATCTTCAACCGTGAAGAATTGCTCGGGCGCGCCATCGACTCGATTAACCCGCGCCGCGTGCTGATGGGCTTATGGCGCCAGATGCGCGCCGTGGACGCCGAGGGCAC
>JALONY010000383.1 GCA_025454715.1 Anaerolineae bacterium | reverse complement strand
TGCGTTTGTGTTTCAATTTTGTAGTATACCGCGAATCGGTTAAATCGGCTTTAAGTTCGCCCGATTTGTGGGGTGGCTGCACCGTGCCCATAAACGAGTTGCACGCTGGCGCATCGCCCCTACAAACCATTTATTTACACCCCCGCCCACCACAAAAAGTAAGGCCGTAGGTTGGCCGTGTGTCTGAACACACGTGCCACGCGGTTGGCACGCCGATAGATATTGCGCGCACAGTATCCTCTCCCCGCTCTTCACCCGCCTTCTCCATCACAATGCCATCCACCCCTCGCGAAAGAGGAACCCCCTGTGAACGACATCGACCCGCAGTCCTTCAGGCTGAGTCGCGCCTATCTGCGCCAGACCACCGTCTACCAACCCGGCAAGCTCGCCCGCCTCACCCCCCTCCAAACCTGCCTCGACTCGGGCAGCATCACCCCCGAGACCGCGCTGATGGTCTTCTCCGTCGGTGACCACCCCATCGCCTTGCCCACGCTCAGCTTGGTCTATCACCACGTCGTCCAAGACCTGCTGGCCGGTCAGCCGTGGATGGTGTCGTTTTGCTCGGTCTGCAACGGCGGCGGGGCGTTTTCGCCCGTGGTCGATGGCCGCACCCTGACGTTTAGTGAGCGCGGCTTTTACGACGCGATGATTTTGTTGTACGACGACCAGACCGGCTCGTATTGGGATCACCTGCGCGGCTGGTGCTTGCACGGTACGTTGCGCGGACAGCAGTTGTCGCGCCTCTCCAACCTGCTGCACATGACCGCCCGCCAAGCCGTGACCGCCCACCCGACCATCGTGCTGGGCGAGACGCACCTGACGCCCGAGCAAGCCGCCGAGGGGCAAGAGGACGACGCATGGCGGCGCGAGGCACAGCCCGAGTGGAGCCCACGCCTGACCGAAACCCTGACCTTCGACGACCTGCGCCTGCCGCGTTTGTCGGTCGGGCTGGGCATTTGGACGGCGCGGGGCACCAGCCGCTATTACCCGCTGACCGACCTGAACGCGCAAGACAACGCGGTGCTCGATACCTTCGACGGGCGGCAGGTGTTGGTGTATGTTGACCGCGAGTCCGGCACGCCCGCCGCGTTCTACACCACCGCCAGCCGCGCCCACTGGGAGCGCGACGCCTTGGTGCTCAACACCGGCGAGCTGGTGCGCGATGGGGCGTTGTTCGACCGTGCGGGGCAGTTGGTGGCCGAGGCCGAGCGCCCGTTGCAATTGTTCTCGCGCTGGTTCGCTTTCGCGGCCAAGTATCGCGGGTGTAGCATCTACCGAGCGCCCTAGCCAACCGACATCCCCCACGGGCGAAAGCGCGTGGGGGATGTTACAATAGGCGTGATGTGAGATGAGGGTACCCTTCACCTCTGCCCCGCCCGCAACGGGCTGGTTTCATTTCACCTTAGGCGTACCATCGCAAGCGTGTCGGCATCACCTACCCGCGCCAGTCGCGGCCAACGGGGGCACTCGGAGCTTTATGGCAAAAGATGAACTGGACTCGTTCTTTGGTGGCCAAGACAGCGGCCTCGACCAACTGCTGGACGACGTAACCCCAGAGACCGCCGCCAACCTCGGCACGGGGTCGCGCACGACCGAGGAATTTACCGCCGAGGTCAGGCGTCAAATCGCGATTTTGTCGTCGGTCAAGAACCCGCAAAAGGCGCGCATCGAGGCTGCCTTGTGGCTGGGCGAGAGCGCCGACATCGAGGCCATCCGCCCGCTGGTGGCGGTCTATCGCAAGGACAAGAAACACCCCAAAGTCCAAAAAGCCGCCGCCACCGCGTTGGGGATGTTCAAGGCGTTTGCCGCCGCCATCCACCGCGTGGACGGCGAGAGCTTCGAGGAGGCGTTGGCGCGCCCCGAAAACGTCGATGTGGTCGAGACGATGTTCAACATCGCCTTGTTCGACCGGCGCGGCAGTCGCAAGGGGGGGCGGCGCTGGCTGCGCCTGATGTTCATCCTGCTGACGATTTTGACCGGCTTGTTCGTGCTCTACCTGACCGCCCCGACCAGCATGATGACCCGCCTGCTCATCCCGCCGACCGCCACCCCGACCCCGACCCTCGACCCCAACGCGCCGACCGCCACCCCGACCCCGACGCCGACCGCCACCCCCACCATCACCCCGACCCCGACCATCACGCCCGGCGTCCCGCCCACCGAGTTGCGCGCCATCTTGTCCGACATCTACATCACGCTCGACCGCGTGGACGCCCCGCGGGATTTCTTCACCGACCTCTCGGCGGCGTGGACATCGCTGGCGCAGGGCGCACGCCCCGATGTGGTGTGCCGCATCATCGACCCGATCATCCCGCCCGATTACGCCCTGCCCGAGGAGTACGCTGCCGTCTCGCCCGCCTTGCGCGATGCGGTCGGCTTCTTCAATACCGGCCTCGCCCTGATGCGTGACGGCTGGCGCTACTTCCGCGATGGCTGCAACGCCAACGACCTCGGCACGCGGCTAGAGACCGGCCTGAGCATCATCCAGACGGCACAAAACAGCTTCGCCAACGCCCGCGTCTTGCTCGACGGCCTGCGCTAAGCGACGA
>JALONY010000382.1 GCA_025454715.1 Anaerolineae bacterium | reverse complement strand
GGCAACCCGTACAGCGCCACCTACCTCGCCCTCACCGTCGGGCTGATTATCTACACCGCTGCGTTCGTGGCCGAAATCGTGCGCGCAGGGATTATGGCGGTCGATAAAGGCCAAATCGAGGCCGCCCGCGCCCTCGGCCTCGGCTTCGAGCGCACCCTGACGCTCATCATCCTGCCCCAAGCCCTGCGCGTCATCATCCCGCCGCTGGGCAACCAATACCTCAACCTCGCCAAAAACAGCAGTTTGGCCATCGCCATCTCGTTTGCCGACTTGTTTCAGGTCAGCAGCACCATCATCAACCAATCCGGCCAAACCGTGACCGTTTTCGCCATGGTCATGGTCACCTACCTGAGCATCAGCCTGACGATTTCGGTCTTCATGAACTGGATTAACGGGCGCTTCCAAATCGTCACGCGCACCAGCGGGCAACAACGCCCGTGGTGGCGCAAGCTCGGCGATTGGGTCAATTACGGCGTGCTGCGCCGCCCGCACACCACCTAGAGAAGCCTGCCATGACCCCCGACTCGTACAAGCGCATCTACACCCAAGATACCCCGCGCCGCCACGCACCGGTCGCCAGCACCGGCCTGCTGGGTTGGCTACGTCACAACCTGTTCCGCTCATGGTTCGATACCATCCTGACCCTCATCGCAGGGGTGCTGGTCGTCAACGTGCTGATTGGCTTCTTGCAATGGTCGATTGCCGACGCCAACTGGTACTCCGTCCTACGCAACCTCAGCAACCTGATGATTGGGTCGATGCAAGCCGACCCCGCCGCCATCGACCGCGTTAACCTGATGACGTTGGTCTTGGCGTTCGGCATCGGGGTCAGCCTGCGGGCATGGTCACGGGTCGGCCTGCGCGGGTGGGGCATCGTCGCCCTGCTGGCCGCCGTCATCGTGGCCGTCCCAGCCCTGACCAACCCCTTGCCCAAGCCCGACTCCGTCATCGTTACCGGCAGCCTGCCGGTCGTGTCCGGCTCGGTCACCGAAACCCCCATCAACACGCTTGCCTTCATCGGCGGACAAGGTGAGACGGTCTCGGTTCGCCTCGCCAGCACCCTCACGGCCTCGGACGAGGCGCTCAGCCGCCCCGCCAACTTTGGTGACCGCGCCTCGGACGCGCTGTTTTCGGCAGCGCGGGCGCGCCTCGCCAGCCAAGCACGCTTGGCGACCATCGAGGCCAGCCTACAAGACACCGCCTTGCCCGACAACGAGCGCGCCGTCCTGACCAGTGAGCGAGATACCCTGAGCGCCGCCCTCGAAGCCACCGTCATCGGCACCTACCGCCTCGACGCTGGCGGTGCCAGCGTGCGGATATTGGCCAATGACGGCATCACCCTGCTGGCCGAGGCAACCCTCACCACCCCCGATGACCAGCTCACCTTCACCTTGCCCAGCTCGGGCTGGTATGTGCTCCAAAACACGGCCACGGTCGAGGGAACCAACGTGTTGCTGGCCATGAACGGCATCTATCCCGCCCTCGAGCGCAGCTTCACCCGCCCCAGCCTCAACCCCGACGGCTCCCCCGTCCTCGACCCGCGCACCAACCAACCGCGCCTCGTCAGCATCACCCAGCACGCCCGCGTCACCGACGATTTCGCCATCGCCGAGCCCGTCCCCAAGCTGGACGGTGCCGACGCCACGCGCTACCTGTTCGTCAACAACGCCTACCGCGGCTCACGCCCGCTCAACGATTACCTCGTCTTGCACCTCGGCCCGTTCGTCGAGCGCACCGGGCGCGTCCTTCTGCCCATCTTGGGGCTGGTCGCGCTGGGCTACGCCCTCATGCAAGCCCTCGACCGTGTGCTGCCGCCCACCCCACCCGCGCCCAAGCTCTCGCGCCGCGTCGCGTTCTGGATGTGGGCGCTGATGCCCATCGTCATCTACATCATCATCGCCAGCACCAACCCGCAAGCATGGGGCGGCCTATTCCTCACCTTCTTGCTCACCGCCGTCGGCATCGTGGTCTCGTTCCCCATCGGCGTCTTGTTGGCGCTGGGGCGGCGCGCCGATGACCTGCCGGTCGTCAAGTATTTCTGCATCTTGGTGATCGAGTTCGTGCGCGGCGTCCCGCTGATTACCGTGCTGTTCTTGGCGTCGCTGGCCTTGCCACTGGTCAACCCCGCCCTCAGCGAGGTGCCGGGTGCCGTGCGCGCCATGGTCGCCATCACCATCTTCAGCGCGGCCTATCTGGCCGAAAACGTGCGCGGCGGCCTCCAAAGCATCCCGCCCGGCCAAGTCGAGGCGGCCAAGGCGCTGGGCATGAACCCTGTCCAAGTCACCCTCCGCATCACCCTGCCCCAAGCCTTGCGCGCCGTCATCCCCGCGTTGGTCGGGCAGTGCATCTCGTTGTTCAAAGACACCTCGCTGGTGGCCATCGTCGGCCTCGCCACCTACCTGTTCATCTCCATCGTCTACTTCATCTTCAGCTTCGTCATGGCCTACGTCAGCCGCAAAATCGAAGACAGCGGCAGCGGCGTGGCACGCCAAGTCAAACTGTAATCCATCGTCAAACGAGGCATTTTCGGCATGAAATCCAACAACCCCCAAGATCCGATCATCGTCTGCAACAAAATCAACAAATGGTACGGGGACTTCCACGTCCTGCGCGATGTCAGCGTCGAGATTCAACAGCGCGAGGTCGTCGTGGTCATCGGGCCGTCCGGTTCCGGCAAATCGACCTTCATCCGTTGTATCAACCGCCTCGAGGAGCACCAAGAGGGCGACATCATCGTCGATGGCATCCCGCTGGGCAACGACATCCGCAACATCGCCGCCATCCGCAGCGAAATCGGCATGGTCTTCCAGCAATTCAACCTGTTCCCACACCTGACCGTCCTCCAAAACATCACCCTCGCCCCGATGCAGGTGCGCCGCCAAAGCCGCGCCGAGGCCGAGCGCAAGGCCATGGAGTTGCTGGAGCGCGTCCGCATCCCCGAACAAGCCAACAAATACCCGGGGCAGCTCTCCGGCGGTCAACAACAGCGCGTCGCCATCGCCCGTGCGCTGGCCATGGAGCCCAAAATCATGCTGTTCGACGAGCCGACCTCCGCCCTCGACCCCGAGATGATTAAAGAGGTGCTGGAGGTCATGAAAGACCTCGCCCGCAGCGGCATGACCATGATTTGCGTCACCCACGAGATGGGCTTCGCCCAAGAGGTGGCCGACCGCATCTTGTTCTTCGATCAAGGCCGCATCGTCGAAGAAGGCGACCCGCACACCTTCTTCAACCTCGAGGTCGAGCACCACGAGCGCACCCGCGCCTTCCTCGACCAAATTTTGTAACGGTCTACGAGACGCCCCTCACACGGGCGTCTTTTTTTGCCGGTTGTGCGCTCACCCAGCATTCATTTGACACTGTCAACAAATGGCGTATGCTAAATGTTGACAGTGTCAATTATCAACAGGGGCGCACATCATGGCCATCACTCCTCCAGCAAACACAACACGACGCGCCCGTTATGGCGCATGGGCGGTCATCACCGGTGCCTCCGACGGCATCGGGCGCGCCTTTGCCCAGCGCTTGGCGCAGGACGGACTCAATCTGGTCTTGGTCGCCCGCCGCGCCGACCGGCTCGAGGCTTTGGCCGCCGAATTGCGCCAGCGCCACGGCGTCCAAACCCGCGTGCTCCCCGCCGACTTGGCGCACCCCGACGCGGTGCAGCGCGTCCTCGACGATACCGCCGATTTGGAGGTCGGGCTGTTGGTCGCCTGTGCGGGCTACGGCACCACCGGCACAGTCATCGACTCGGACGCGCAAGCCGAGCGCAACATGCTGATGGTCAACGGCCTCGCCGTCCTGACCATGGCACAACACTATGGGCGGCGCTTTGCCCAGCAAAAGCGCGGCGGCATCATCCTGATGGGGTCATTGCTCGGGTTTCAGGGCGTGCCGCTCTCGGCCAACTATGCCGCGACCAAAGCTTACGTCCAATCGCTGGCCGAGGGCTTGCACCACGAACTCGCACCCTATGGCGTCCACGTCCTATCCTCCGCCCCCGGGCCGACCCATACCGGCTTTGCCGACCGCGCCAACATGCAGATGGGTGGCGCAGACCAGCCCGAACAGGTCGCCGACCGCACGCTGGCCGCCCTCGGCAAGACCATCACCATCCGCCCGGGCAACCTCGCCCGCCTGCTCGGTTGGGGGCTGGGGATGCTCCCGCGCCGCCTGCGGAGCCGTGTGCTCGGCGGCATCATGAGCGGCATGATGCGCCCAAGCCCCCAACACCCTGCCTCTTAACCCCTCCACGCCGAAAGCGAGTTTTCGATCATGTCCCACATCTTTGCAGGGCGCTATGCCGCCCATGCCGATGCGCCATTCGTGTTGTTCCTGATTGGCGTCAACATCAACAAACCCCTGCGCATCCCACAGTGGATGCCCGCCGTATCGGCCATGCTGCCGATGATTTCGCAACTGCGCGCCCACCCCGAGAAAGGCATGATTGACAGCCGTACCTATCTGTCTTTCCCGACCATCCTGATCGTGCAGTATTGGCGTTCGTTCGAGCAGTTAGAAGCCTTTGCCCGCGACCCAGACGACCTGCATATCCCCGCTTGGAAGCGCTTCTATCACGAGGTCGGCAAGACCAACGCCGTCGGCATCTTCCACGAGACCTACTTGGTCAACGACGGCCAATACGAGGCCGTCTACGCCAACATGCCGCGTTACGGCCTCGGCAAGGCCATGCACCACAGCCCCGCCACCGGCCAGCGCATGACCGCCCGCCGCCGCTTGGGCGGGCA
>JALONY010000381.1 GCA_025454715.1 Anaerolineae bacterium | reverse complement strand
TCCAGCAACGGCACCAGCTTGTCGATTTCGGCCTGCTCATGCGGTTGCGCCATGATTCGCACCGATTTGAGCAACTGCGCCAGCGAGTGGGCGCGCTTGTTGGGCAGGCAACCCGCCTCGAGTAACGCGGTGATGGTGCGCGTCAGGATGATGATGGGCAGGCCGTCCAAATCGCGCAGTTGGTTGTATAGGCGCGGCTCCGAGATGAAAAAAGCCTGTGCCAGCCATGCCGACCGCTCATCGGGGGTCAGCCAGCGCGGCAATAAGATTTGGGTGGTGCGTGGGATTAAATCGTCTGGCAGCATCGGGGCACGCGGTTTCTTATATCAGCCAAAAAACGGTCGGACACTTGCTCGATGCTGTCAGTATACCGCGCCCGCGCAGGCTGGCAACCGGCCTACGCCCTACTTCGGGTAGCCCAACGCTTCGACGGCGCGGGCGGCCTGCACGTCCTTGGCGGTGATTTTGCTACCGGCGTCGTGGGTGTTGTAGCGCACCGTGACCTTGCGCCAGCCGATGTGCAGGTCGGGGTGGTGGTCGAGCCCCTCGCTCAGCACGCCGACCGCCGAGGCGAACGCGACTCCGGCCAGATAGCTGGGCAAGGCGTAGGTCTTGGTCAGGGTGTCGCCGTCCCGCGCCCAGCCGGGCAGGTCGGCCAGCGCAGCGGTGATGTCGGAATCGGATAGGGGTGGGGTGCTCATCGGGGGTTTCCTCTGGGGGTGTGATTGGGCGGATGTTCCCACGATACCCGCTCAACCTTCAATCCTGATGAGAATCCAACAAGTTGACGTACACCCCACGCCGATTCGATGGAACCCTGACGCGCCCGAAAACGTCTTTATGCTGTGACCAGATGCAGCGCACCCCGAAACGCGCTGCCGATTACACCACAGGAGACCCATCCATGAACCCGTTCAAGAAATTCTTCGCCGTCGCCGCTCTCGTCCTGACCATGGGTGCCCTCGCCACCACCGGTGCCAGCGCCCAAGCCGTGACCCCCGACACCATCACCGTCAGCGGGTCGGCCACCGTCACCACCAGCCCCACCCAAGCCAACATTGAGCTGGGCGTCGAGATTTTCGGCGCGTCGGTGCGCGAGGCGTTCGCCCAGTCCAACGAGACCATCCGCGCCATCAACGATGCGCTGATTGCGCTGGGCGTCGCCGCCGAGGACATCCAGACCTCGAACCTGAGCGTCTTCAGCAACACCCGCTACAACAACGAGACCGGCAGCGAGCAGACCGGCTATCAGGTCAACAACACCGTGCGCGTGCTCATCCGCGATGTGGCGCAGGCCAGCGCCGTGATTGATGCCGCCATCGAGGCCGGTGCGACCGCCATGTACGGCCTGAACTTCAGCGCCACCGACACCGCCGCGCTGGAGACCCAAGCCCGCGCCGAGGCGTTCGCCCAAGCCCAAGCCCGCGCCGCCGAATTGGCCGCCCTGTCGGGTGCCACCCTCGGTAACGTGGTCAGCATCAGCGAGGGCACCAGCAGCGCCCCGATCTTCTTCGATGCCGCCCGCAGCGGCTTGGGCGGTGGTGGCGCGTTCGTCGCCCCGGGTCAGAGCGACGTGAACGTGTCGTTGCAAGTGACCTTCGCCATCGTCCGCTAAGCGCGGCACGCCCCCCACACACGACGCCCCGCCCACATCAGGGTCGGGGCGTTGTGCTGTCCGTGTGGCTTATGATAGAGTCGAGCAGGTGAATTGCTAAGCTTAAAGGCACCGAAAACGCGATGTCCGAACATATCCCGCGCCGTGGCGCGGTCAAGCGCATGGTGCGCCGTGGGTTGGCGCTCTTGGTGATGGGTTTGTTGGCCGCGGGCTGTGCCGCCGCCCCGCAAACCGATACCGGCCCGCGCTTGTTGGCCGAGAGCACCCTCGCCCCGACCACCCCGCCGCCGACCGTCACGCCCTCGCTCACCCCCGACCCGTTGGCCGTCCCGACCGACGCGCCGACCGCCACCGCCCCGAGCAGTGAGGTGGTCTCGCCCCTGCAAGCCGTGACCGCCCCCGCCGATGTCATCATCGTCACGCCTACCCTGCCGCCTTCCAAGACCCCGACGCGCACCCCGACCAACACGGTCGAGCCGACCCAATCGCCCACCCCGACCCAAACCGTGACGGCCACCGCCACCGTGTTCCTGTTCCCGACCGTGGTCAGCACGCCGGTGCCCGCGCAGGTCATCATGCCCTTGCCGCAGTTGTGCCCCAACGCATGGGCATACATCCAACCGCCGCCTGCGGGCTGCCCGTTGGCTCCGGCCACGGTCGGGCAGGGGGTGTATCAGACCTTCGAGCGCGGCCACATGATTTGGGTGCAGCAACACGACGCCATTTACGTGCTGTACAACGACGGGCAAACCCCGTTCTGGACGCCACGTGGCAACCGCGGCGCGGGTTCGGCAAGCTGTGGCGCGAGCGCAACGCCGCCGAGGTGCGTAATCGCGTCGGGTGGGCGACGATGACGCTGGAGCAGCCGTATAGCGTGCGCGTGCAAACCCGCGATGACGGCACGCTGTTCGTCAACGATTCGCTGGGGCGGGTGTTCATGCTCACCCCCGCCGGCCAATGGAACTTGTACGCGGGCTACAGTTTTTGAGCGCCGCCCTTCCTGACGAAAAAGCCCAGACCGCACGGTCTGGGCTTTTTTGCTTAGGGGCAATCAGGGTCAGCCAACGCTGTCGAGCCAAGCCAGCGCATCTTCGGTGGTGGTGAAGACGCGCATCCGTAACCCGTTCTCGTGGAGCGACTCCATCAGCGGGAACATACTCCCAGCTGCTTCAACCTCAACAGGCACGACCAACGCCCAAAACTTCCAACCGTAACTGACGGCGAGTTTGTTCCAAACCGTAAACCCCCACTCCAATTGAGCGTCGGAAAGCGGGCCATTTTTGCGATCGTCGGATAACCATTTCGTGACGCCATGGTCTCGCAAGAAATAGGTCGCTTTCATCAGGGCATCTTGCAAGGGTTCGTCGCTGATAGGTTCATGGACGACATGATAAATGGTCTTGTGTTCAGGTCGATATTCGATTGTAAGTTGAGGGGTATCAACGATGATGGTAGAGGACATGGCGTGAAAAATCCCTATGTATAATTGGTCGTTGTGACCTGATAAGCGTAATAGACGATAAAAAAATTGTCAAAGCGCATAACCTTAACACTTAGAAAAACATCTCATTCTTAAGCCAAACACCCAACGTGATTCTGACAAACCTCTGCGATAATCACCCTATGTTTTTGCCTAGCGTAACCACGAGACCCCGATGCACAGCTACGATTTTCGCTGCAAAGCC
>JALONY010000024.1 GCA_025454715.1 Anaerolineae bacterium | reverse complement strand
TGATAGACCTTGCCGTCTTTGGCCTTGCCCTCGGTGTCGGGCTGGATGTCGAGGATGCTGAGGCTGTCCATGCCGACCGGCACGGTAAAGGCCAGCGACGCGACGGTCGAGGGCGCGGTGCGGACGTTGACCTCGGTCACGGACGGGATGTGCGGGATGCCTCGGATGATGGCGGTGCAATCGCTCATGCTTGCCCCCTGCGGGATGTGGTGTGTTTGGGATATGGCTGAAGTATACCCGAACTCGGCAGATTAGGCTTGCCTAATAGGGCAGTTGCACAATTGGGCAGGCGCGGGATAATGAAAGTCACGTTGCGTGTTAACTGGTGGGAGCGGAGCTTGATGAACGCGATACGACGGATGTGGATGGTGTTGGCGGCTTGCGTGGTGGCGGTGGTTCCGACCTTTGGGCAAGACGCGCCACCTGCCACGGTCATCAATGATGAGGGGGGGCCGGTGGTGATTACGGGGTCGGTGACCTATACCAACCCGTTTTTTACGATTGGCTCGGCAGCGCCCTTGATTATCCTCGAAGACCAAGCCGGTTTCGTTGACCGGAACAAGTCGTATTTGTTCCCGCCGGAGTCGCAGGCGTTGGGGCAGATTACGTCGGATTTTTATACCTCGCCGTTTACCTACAGCTTGTCGCTGCCGATTGAGCCGCGGGGCGGCCTGCGCGATGTTGACCAAGACGGCCAGACCGATGCGGGCGTGATGGTGTTCGCGGTGGCGTATTGGGAAAACGTGTGGGGCGACCCGTTCCTCGAGGAGCGCGATATGTCGGGCGGTGGCTGGTCTACGGCCTATGCCTCGACGGTGGTCTCGGAAGACCCTGAGCTGCTGCGCGAGGTGGTGGGTGGCAAAATGCTGGTTTTCGCGCCGGATGTTGTTCACCGCCGACGACCCGATCGTGACCATCCCGCAGGGCTATTCGGTGGTCAACCTCGATGCCGAGCCGTTCACGTTCGACCGCTCCCGCGAGCAGGAGATTGAGCTGTATGAGCCGACCGGTGCGGCGTTGGTCGATTTTAGCGGCCAGAGCTATACCGAGGCTTTCGACAGCATGATCGAGAAGTTCCGCACCGATTATGCGTTCAACGAGTACAAGGGCTTGGATTGGGATGCGGTGGTGCGTAAGTATCGCCCGCGCTTCGAGGAGGCCGAGCGCAACGGCGACCCTCAAGCTTATCTGGACGCCTTGGCCGACGTGATTTGGAGCGTGCCGGACGGGCACGTCAACGTGTCGCCGTTCGGGTTGTTCGTCGATCGGGTTCGGACGGCGGTCGAGGGCGGCTTGGGCTTTGCACTGCGCGAGACGGACGACCGGCGCAGTTACGTGGTGTATGTGACGCCGGACAGCGAGGCGGCGCAGGCGGGGGTGCAGGTCGGCGATGAAATCATCAGCATCAATGGCCGCCCGATTGCCGAGTGGGTGAGCCGTGCGGTGCCGCTGTCGGAGACGTATAGCACGGCGCACAACCGCCGCCTCGGGCAGATGCGCTGGGCGACGCGCTTCCCGCTGGGCACCCCGCCGGTCGAGGTCGAGCTGGAGACGGCCAGCGGTGCGCGGATGGTGACGTTGGCCGTCGAGCAGGAGTTCGACAGCTTCTTTTACTCGCCCGACGCGCCCATCACGGGGTGGGAATTGCCGGTGGAGTACGAGATTTTGGACAGCGGGATCGTGTACGCCAAAATCACCTCGTTCTTCGACACGCAATTGTTGTCGATTTTGCTGTGGGAGCGGATGATTGGGCAGATGAACCGTGAGGGCATCGGCAGCTTGATTATCGACATGCGCCAAAACGGCGGCGGCAGCGGCTTCTTGGCTGACCAGATGTCGGCGTACTTCTTCACCGAGCGCTTGATTACGGGCGGGCGGGGCGAGTTTAGCGAGGAGACCGGCGAGTTCTTCTTCGACCCGCTTGCCCAGTCGATGTTGTACCCGCCCAGCGAAAACCTGCAATTCTTGGGTGATGTGGTGGTGTTGATCGGGCCCGACTGCGCCAGCGCGTGTGAGCGCTTCGCCTATAACCTGACCATCGACGACCGCGCCGAGGTGGTCGGGTTTTACCCGACGGCGGGGCTGGGCGGCGGGGTCGAGGACTTCGAGATGCCGGAGGGCGTGACCATCCGCATGACGGTCTCACGCTCGGTCGATGTCGATGGCAACATCCACATCGAGGGCATCGGGATTGTCCCGACGCGGCGGGTGCCGGTGACTGCCGAAACCTTGTTCGCCGAGGAAGATGTGTTGCTGAACGAGGCCATCACGCTGTTGTCTGGGCAATAAGCCTCGCCATACGACAGGAAAGTTTGTGCGCCCCGTCACAATCAGATGGGGCGCACATGAGTCTTTTGTCGGAATAGTCCAAGCTTTATCGTCAAACCATTGGTCACCTGTTATACTTAAGCAAATTGTGAGAAAACGTTTCCGTCCGATTTTCGATTATCCTTTTGAAAGCCACCCCTGATTATGGTTCTCAACATCGAGCAGCTTTCTTCGTGTACGATCGTGTCGCTGGGCGGCCAACTGAATGGCCGAGTGACCTCCACCATTTACGACCAAGTGTTGATGCAAGTGCAGGCGCACGCCCCGCAAGTCGTCCTCGATTTGTCGGGTGTTACGTATTTGTCGAGCGCTGCGCTGCGCTTGTTGTTGTCGCTGTATCGGGCGATTGACCAGCGGCGCGGGCGGATGATGCTGGCGGGGATGTCGGAAGAGGTCTGGGACATCCTGAGCATCACCGGCTTTGCCGACTTGTTCGAGACGTACCGCGATACGGCGACGGCGCTGGCGCGCCTGCCCTAGACCGGCTACGGGCTCGCGATGAGCATCATCCCAACCCCCATCGATTCGCACCCGACCCATGAGTATCAGGGGATGGGGTTGCGTGCTGGCAAGCCTTACCCGTTCGGTGCGACCATCGTGCCGGGCGGGGTTAATTTTTCGGTGTTTTCGTATCATGCCACGGCGGTGACGCTGGTCTTGTTCCAGAAGGGCGAGCGTGCCCCGTGGGTCGAAATCCCGTTCTTGCCCGAGTTTCGGGTGGGGAACGTGTGGGCGATGATCGTGTTTGCCCTCGACCCCGAGCAGGTGGAGTATGGGTTTCGGGTGGATGGCCCCTACGAGCCGCACCGTGGCCACCGCTTCGACCCCTCGACCATCTTACTCGACCCGTATGCGCGCAAAATCAGCGGGCGCAACGTGTGGGGCGATACCTCGCACGATGACGACCCGTACCCGTTTCGGGCGCAAATCCCGTATGACGATTACGACTGGGGCGATGACCGGCAACTGAATACGCCGCTGGAAGACCTCGTGATTTACGAGATGCACGTGCGCGGCTTCACCCGCCACCCGTCGTCACGGGTGAAGTTCCCCGGCACGTTCGCGGCCATCCGCGAGAAAATCCCTTACCTCAAGGCGTTGGGGGTGAACTGTGTCGAGCTGATGCCGGTGTTCGAGTTCGACGAGTGGGAGTATGACCGCTACAACCCGTTCAGCGGTGAGCGCCTGAGCAATTATTGGGGCTACAGCACGCTGGGGTTTTTCGCCCCGAAGGCTGGCCTCGCGGCGATGGGGCGGCTGGGGATGCAGGTCGATGAGTTCAAGACGCTGGTGCGCGACCTACACCGGAGCGGTATCGAGGTGGTGCTGGACGTGGTCTTCAACCACACTGCCGAGGGCGATCACCGCGGCCATACCATCAGCTTTCGCGGGCTGGACAACAAGACCTATTACATGCTGACGCCCGACGGGCGCTATTACAACTTCAGCGGGACGGGCAACACGCTCAACTGCAACCATCCGGCGGTGCGGGCGATGGTGCTGGACTGCCTGCGCTATTGGGTGTCGGAGTACCACATCGACGGCTTCCGGTTCGACCTCGCGTCGATTTTGGGGCGTGACGCCAACGGTACGCCGTTGGCCAACCCGCCGTTGCTCGAAGCGCTGGCGCACGACCCGATTTTGGCCAATACCAAATTAATCGCCGAGGCGTGGGACGCGGGCGGGATGTATCAGGTCGGGTCGTTTCCGGCCTATGGGCGCTGGGCGGAGTGGAACGGCAAATACCGCGACACGTTGCGGCGCTTCTTGAAAGGCGACCCTGAGCAAGCGTGGGAGGCCGCCGAGCGCATCCAAGGCTCACCCGACATGTACAGCGGGCGCGGCACGCGGGCGTCGATCAACTTCATCACCTGCCACGACGGGTTTACGTTGATGGACTTGTACAGCTATAACCGCAAGCACAACGCGGCCAATGGTGAAGAAAACCGCGACGGCACCAACACCAATTATGGCTGGAACTGCGGGGTAGAGGGCGAGACCAGCGACCCGCAAGTCAACGCGCTGCGCCGCCAGATGGTCAAGAATGCGGTGGCGTTGCTGTTCGTCAGCCAAGGCGTGCCGATGATCATGATGGGCGACGAGGTCGGGCACAGCAAGCAGGGCAATAACAATACGTATTGTCACGATAACGCGCTGAACTGGTTCGATTGGTCTTCGGTGGACAAGAACAGCGACTTGTTCCGCTTCTTCCAACAGATGATCGCGTTTCGCAAGGCGCACCCGATTTTGCGGCGGCGCAACCACTTCTCGCACCGTGACGAGGTGGGGAGCGGCTACCCCGACATCTCTTGGCACACCACGCAACCGTGGACGACCGATTGGTCGGCGCACAACCGGACGCTGGCGCTGTTGCTGTGCGGCAAGCACGCCTCGCGCACGGGCACGTCGGAGCTGCAAGACGATGATTACGTGTACATCGCGATGAACGTGCATTGGGAAGACCACGAGTTCGTGTTGCCGACGTTGCCGAGCCAGCTGGCGTGGCACAAGTTTGCCGACACGCACGCGGAGCCGCCGTATGATTGTTGCGCCCCCGGGGACGAGTTTTTGTTGGACGACCAAGACTCGGTCAAGGTGGCGGCGCGCTCGGTGGTGATTTTGGTCGGCAAATCGACCGGTCGGCGGGCGATGCGGCGGCGCTGAGGCGGTAGCGCGCACCCCTGAGCGCTGATATGATAGAAACCATGTACGGCGCAGACGAGGGTGAGGGCAGAGCGCGATGATGGATGTCGGCTTGGTGTTGGCCGTGTATGGCGGCGTGGCGCTGGCGACGCTGTGGGTGGCGATGACGTTTTGGGCGTATCGCGATATGCGGGCGCGCAGCCGCGACGGGCTGGCGACGTTGTTCGTGACGGCCATCGTGCTGGTGCTGAACGTGCCGGGCTTGTTGATTTACCTGTTGTTGCGCCCCCGCGAGACCTTGGCCGAGGCCTATGAGCGCTCGCTGGAAGAAGAGGCGCTGTTGCAAGAAATCGAGGAAAAGCCGACCTGCCCCGGGTGTGGGCAGCGCGTGCAGCAAGACTGGGTGGTGTGTGCGCATTGTCATACCCGCCTGAAGAAGTCGTGCGTGCGGTGCAGCAAGACGCTGGAGATGGCGTGGAACATCTGCCCGTATTGCGCGACGCCGCAGGCGGTGTTGGCGGCGGATGAGGGGGTGCCGGTGCGCGGCGCGGCGGTCGGGACGGTGCCGATGGCCGAGCAACGTGCGCGGCGGCGTGCCGCCCGCGAGTCGGGGTCTGGCGAGGGCGGGCGCGGTGCGCTGGAGTTCGTGGACGGCGAGTGACGGGCGGAACGCCCACCCCATCTGAAATGCAACACGGGCAGCTTTTGGGCTGCCCGTTGGTGTGTCTGGGGGGTGTGAGGGATGGGCTGGGTTAGCCCATCGAGGTGGTGCCGTCGCCGACGCGGTGGACTTTAATCAGGTTGGTGGCACCGGTGCGGCCAAACGGCACACCGGCGACGATGACCAAGATGTCGTTGGCATGGGCGACGTTGATGGCGTTGGCGTGGGTGACGACCTCGTGCAGCATCTCGTCGATGGTGGTGAATTGCGGCACCAGCAGGGGGATGACGCCCCAGACCAGCGCGAGGCGGCGGTAGGTGTTTTCGTCGGGGGTGACGCACAAGATGGGCGTCTTGGGGCGCAAGGCCGAGACGCGCTGGGCGGTGGTGCCGCTGAGCGAGGCGGTGATGATGGCGCGGGCGTTGAGCGACTCGGCGATGGTGTAGGTCGAGTTGCTGATGGAGTCGGCGATGCGCTCCTCACCCATGCGCAGGTCGGGGACGTTGCGCTTGATTTCGTGCAGGTGCGCCTCGGCGATGTGGGCGATGTTGCTCATGACCTTGACGGCATCGACGGGGTAGTTGCCCTTGGCGGTCTCGTTGGAGAGCATGACCGCGTCGGTGCCGTCGAGGATGGCGTTGTAGACATCGCTGGCCTCGGCGCGGGTCGGGCGCGGGCTGTCGGTCATCGAGCTGAGCATCTGGGTGGCGGTGATGACCGGCTTGGCGGCACGGTTGCACAGCGCGATGATGCGCTTTTGGAAGTGGGGGACGCGCTCGGGGCCGACCTCCAAGCCCATGTCGCCGCGGGCGACCATGATGCCGTCGGTGGCGGCGATGATGTCGTTGATGTTCTCGAGCGCCTCGTGCTTCTCGATTTTGGCGATGAGGGCGGCGCGCCCACCGAGGTGGGTGATGAGCCAGCGCATCTCGCGGATGTCGTCGGCGGTGCGGACGAACGACATGGCGATGAAGTCGGTGCCTTGGCTGAGGGCGAACTCGACATCTTGGCGGTCTTTCTCGGTGATGGCGCGCATCTGGTGGCGTGCGGTCGGCGCCATCACGCCTTTGTTGGAGGTCAGGCGCCCGTCGATGACGACCTCGCACAGCAGGCTACGCCCGTCGGTCTTGAGCACCAGCAACTCGAAGTTGCCATCGTCGAGCAAGAGGCTCATGCCGTCGCGGATGTCCACCATGAACTCGCGGTGCGGCAGGGTGACGGTGTTGTTTTGGCCGGTGTGGCCGGCGTCGAGGGTGAGGGTGATTTTGTCACCCTTCTTGAGGTCAAGCCCGGGCTCGTCGATTTTGCCGATGCGGATTTTGGGGCCTTGGATGTCGCTGAGGATGGCGACGACCGTGTTTTCCTCGGCGGCGATGCGGCGGATGCGGGCGATGCGCTCGGCATGGTCGGCGTGCGACCCGTGCGAGAAGTTGATGCGGGCTACGTTCATCCCCGCCCGAATCATGGCGCGGAGGGTGTCGTCCGAGCTGGAGTCGGGGCCGATGGTCGCGACGATTTTCGTGCGTTTGGCGTTGAGATACGGTGAGGCCACGATTTACGAAGTCCTTCCTGATGAGTAACCCTAAGACTATGCCCAAAATGATGCGCGGCTGCAAGGATTGGCCTGATGGTCGAGCCATCGGCCATGCCGCGGCTTGGCGGAGAGGGCGGATCCCGACCGAAGAACACCGCGGTAAGACCCTTGCACGCCCGCCGAAAATGCTGGTCTCATCTTGCATGAGGCTTAGTGTGGTATTGTACAGTCTGGGGCGAGGCATGGCGAGTCGTTCTATTCATCATGCGCTAAGGCCAAATTCATTAGCCCTTCTAAGCATTTCTGCATACTCCCTTGCTTATAGGGCGGGGATACATTTTGGATGACCAATGACTGCGTATTTGCCAAACACATGGGAACACCACTTGATCATGCTGGCGGAACAGGCGCAGCATACTCGTCCAGAGCCGTCGCTGCTGGATGCTAACATGGAACACCTCAGCCGCGCAGATCGCCACTGTGCCGAGCTGACCCGCCAGAACAGCAAGACGTTTTTCTTGGCGTCGGCGTTGTTGCCGCCCGAGAAGCGACGTGCGGCGCGGGCGCTGTATGCGCTGTGCCGCGTGACGGACAACATCGTCGATTGCCCTGAGCCGGAGCGCGACCCGCTGACGACATTGGCCGAGTGGCGCACCCGCGTGGCCGAGGCCGACCAACAATCGGACGATCCGGTCTTGGCGGCGTGGGCACAGGCGCGTGAGCGGTTTCACATCCCGACCGGTTATGTCGAGCAATTGATTGACGGGGTGGGGCGTGACCTGACCAAACAACGCTACGAGACGTTCGCGTCGTTGGCCGAGTATGCCTATGGGGTGGCCTCGACCGTCGGGTTGATGGCGATGCACATCGTCGGCTATTCGGGGGCGGACGCCATCCCGTATGCGGTGCGCTTGGGCGTGGCGTTGCAGATGACCAACATCCTGCGCGACGTGGCGGAGGATTTGCGGTTTGGGCGGGTGTACCTGCCCCAAGACGAGTTGGCGGCCTTTGGGCTGGATGACGCCTTCTTGGAGCGCGGGCAAGTGACCGAGGCGTGGCGGGCGTTCATGCACTTCCAAATCGAGCGTACCCGCACGCTCTACAGCGAGTCGTGGGCGGGCATCGCCAAGCTGGACTCCGATGGGCGTTTCGCGATTGCGGCGGCGGGCAAGCTGTACGACGCCATTTTGGACGACATCGTGAACCACGATTACGACGTGTTTTCGCGGCGGGCGCACATCGGGGCGGCGGGCAAGCTGGCGCGCCTGCCCAAAATCTGGTGGATGAGCCGCGCCCGCGGGCATTAGACTTCTGGGACAACCGAAAGTGACGGACGAAGCGTGACATACTTTGGGTTTTTGGCGCGTTATGTGGTGCTGCCATTGGTGGCCATGCGCGCATGGCTGGCCATCAGCAAACGACTGGGGCACAAGCCACCCGACGAATTGACCAATTGGCCAGAGGATAAGGTGTTGCTGGCACATGCGGCGGTGGCGGTGGCCTACACCACCATCTGGGACAATTACTTGGTGGCCAGCGGCATCTGGGGCTATGACCGCAAGCTGGTGACGGGCGTCAAGCTGGGCTGGGTGCCCATCGAGGAGTACACGTTCTTCGTACTCCAGCCGTTGCTGTCGGGGTCGCTGTTGCAAACCATGACCCGTTACCTGCCGCCCGACCCACCCAGCGACGACACCAAGCCGCGGGCGCGGGCGCTGGCCACCGGTGCGCTGGGCGCGCTGTGGCTGGCCTCGATGGTCGGGCTGTGGAAGGGGGGGCCGCGCCTGCGCTACCTGACCCTGATTACCAGCTGGGCATTGCCGCCAGTGATGTTGCAAGTGGGCTTTGGGGGCGACATCTTGTGGCGGCACCGGCGCGCCATCGCCGCCGCGCTCATCCCTGCCACGATGTACCTCGGCCTCGCCGACAGCAAGGCGATTAAGGCTGGGACGTGGCACATCAGCGAGAAGAAGACGGTGGGCATCAACGTCATCCCCAATTTGCCGTTGGAAGAGGCCTTGTTCTTCTTGCTGACCAACGTTTTGTTGATTTTCGGCGTGACGCTCGTCCTGTCGAAGGAGAGCGAGAAGCGCCTACCGAAGTTCTTGAGGGCAAGCTATGAGCGGTTCAAAGCGCGCTACATCAGCCGCCCGTGAGCGCGGCATTTGGGCGTTTCAGGAGCGGGTGTCGTCGCTGCTGTTCAACTGGAACGCGGTCAATATCTTCGTCGGCCTAATCAGCTCTACACGCGGCGGGTTTTGGCGCGGGGTCGGCTCGCAGATGGTGGGCTGGGGCGTCATCAATTGGGCGATTGCGGTGCTGGGGTCACACTTCGGGCGCAAGCGGCGCGAGTCATTGCCGGACGCCGACAGCCTCGAGGTGTTCGAGAAAGAGCGCACCGGCCTGCGTAACGTGCTGTGGGTCAATTGGGCGCTCGACCTGCTGTACATGTGGTTCGGCTGGCGTTTGCTGCGCGGTGCCAAGCCCAAGGACGCACAACGCGCTGGGCTGGGCGTCGGTATCCTGTTGCAGGGCTTGTTTTTGTTCATCTTCGACTCGCTGATGCTGCGCGAGGTCGCCGAGGTGCAGCCCCCCGCCCAGCGCAAGCCGCGCAAGAAAGCCGTGGCCACAGCCGAGGCCGAGGGCGCGGAGGATGACGGCGATGCTGCCGCAACTTGAGGCGTTCAGCGGCGAGGAACACCGTGCTTTCACGCTGATGGGCGGCAAACCGGCGGCGTTGTTCGTGCACGGGTTTCCCGGGACGGCCAACGATTTGCGCGGGCTGGCCGAGGCGTTGAACGCGGACGGGTGGACGACCCACAACGTGCTGTTGCCCGGGTTCGGGCGCGACATCGAGCGGTTGCCCAAGCACACCTATCGCGATTGGCTGGCGGCGGTGGCCGACCGCCTGACCGACCTGAAGCGCCGCCACGCGCCGGTGATGCTGGTCGGGCACTCGATGGGCGGGGCGCTGAGCATCACGGCGGCGGCGCAGGTCGGGGTCGATGCGTTGGTGTTGTTGGCGCCGTTTTACAAAATCAACAGCCCGCTTTGGTCGGTGTTGCCGGTGGTGCAGGCGGTCTTGCCGTCGGTTAAGCCGTTCAAGCTGTTCAAGCCCGACTTCTCGAACGCCGAGTTTCGCGATGGGGTGAGCAAGTTCGTGCCCAATTTCGACTTTGACGACCCGCAACAACGCGCCGCCCTGAGCGAGCTGAGCGTGCCGGTGCGGGTGTTCGCGCAGGTGCGCGAGGCGGGGGTGCGGGCGTATGCCAACGCCCCCAAGATTGGCGTGCCGACGCTGGTGGTGCAGGGGCGGCGCGACTCGTTGGTGATGCCCGACAACACCCGCGCTTTGATGGCGCGCTTGCGCGGGGCAACCCAGTGGGTCGAGGTGGACGGGGAGCACGAGATTAACCGCCCCGACCACCCGTCGTGGCAAGGTTTGCCGACGTGGTGGCGGGCGGCAAACGCTAGACGAAAAAGGGGGCGTATTCGGATGCGTCGGTATGTGCGCGGGGTGTTGCACCCCGAGATTTATCATGGGTTCGGGCGGAAAGCGCCGTATTTCGAGGGCTGGTATTTCAAGCTGATCGACGCGCAGCGCGGGCGGCGGATGGCGGTCATCCCGGGCATTTTCATGGCCGAGGGCGACTCGCGGGGCGATCACGCCTTTATACAGGTGCTGGACGGCATGACTGGGCGCGCCAGCTACCACGAGTACCCGGCCAGCGCGTTTATCGCCGACCCAGAGCGCTTCGATGTGACGGTCGGAAATAGCCGCTTTTCTGCCGAGGGCATCACACTCGATATCGACACGCCGGACGGGCGGGTGCAGGGCGAGGTACGCTTCGAGAACCGCGTGACGTTTCCGGCGACGTGGCGGATGCCGGGCATCATGGGGCCGTTC